>JBGQCZ010000298.1:0-6673 GCA_041495645.1 Gemmataceae bacterium
CGGGCCGAGTCTTCGAGCATCACGGCGATCAGATCGCGGGTGGCGGGCGTGCACCAGATTGAGCCGCGAAAACCCTGTCGCACCAGCGACGGCAAATTGCCGCAATGATCCACGTGGGCGTGGCTCAAGACGACGGCATCGACCTTTCGTGGATGAAACGGGAAACTGCTGTTGCGTTGGCGCGATTCATCGGAGCGGCCCTGCGTCAGTCCGCAATCGAGCAAAATTCGCCGCCCCTGGCCCTCGATCAGATGCATCGAACCGGTAACCGAGCGAGCCGCTCCCCAAAAAGTGATCGTGGCGGTGGTTGCGGAAACGTCAGAGTAATCTCCCATTCCAAGATTATAACGAGAACGTCCAAGAGTTGCGACGGTTGGAGTTCTCCGCGCCTCTGCGCGAGATTTGATTGGGCCTCTCGCAGAGGCGCGGAGCACGCGGAGGAAGACGGAGGCTGGAATCGATCATGCTGCGTTCGAGCGCAGCGAGGCGATTTCCAAGTCGGTCAATTCACGGATCAACTCGGCGGATCGCGGGCGATTGAGCGGATGGCGGGCGAGCAGGCGGCGGAGCAAGCGCCGCAGGGCTGGCGGTCCGATTTCGGCCGGCAGATCTGGACGGTCCTCGCGGTGCATACGCAGCGTTTCCGCCATGGGCACGTCGGGAAATGGCAGCCGGCCGGTCAGCAATTCGAACAGCATCACTCCCAGACTGAACAAGTCGGCGCGCGCGTCCGTTTTCGGATTCAAGTCGCATACTTCCGGGGCCAGGTAATTGGCAGTGCCGAGAATCAGGCCGCTCTTGAGAAACCGCTCGTTCTCGCCCGGCCGGTGCGCGAAGCCCAGGTCGATCAGCATCGCCGTCTTGGAGTCGGTCAGAAATACGTTTTCGGGTTTTACGTCGCCGTGAACAAAGCCGGCTGAATGCAGCGCAGCCAGCGCTTCCGCGATCTGACGGGCGATCCACAGCGCCGAACTCATGCCGAGCCGGTATTCGCGCTGCAAGCGCGTTCGTAGCGACTCACCCGGCATCCAATCCATGACCAGGAATTGCGGCGATTGCTCGGTATGGTCTTCGACAATGCGAACGAGATGCGGATGGGCGACCGATGAACCCGCAAGCGCTTCGCGATGGAGCAGAATGCGGGCGGCTTGGGAATAACGGGACTCATTACGCGGAATCTTGACGGCGACCTTGCCGCCGCCGGCGTCGAGCGCCGCCCAGACAGATGTAAACGGCCCCCCTCCCAGCGGCTGGATGAGTTCGTACCCCGGAACGCGCGGCACCGGCTCCATATCGGAATAATCGGCAGAATCCGAACAATCCTTGAGCCGCTTGCGGCGACACGCGAGCGCGAAGCCGCAAGCACCGCGCGCCGTCAACCTGCCTCCGCCTTCTTTGGCGGGCGGAAGAACAAGAGCAAAAGGAGCGCTGCGAACAACGCCGTGCCGGCTGGCACGATGAACCACCCGCGGAACTGCTCTTGTGCCGTATCGGCTGGGAAAAACTTGCTGATCTTCGGGCAGAGATAAGTCCCGACAAACGGACCGACGCCGAGAATCAGTACGTTGAACAAACCTTGAGCGCTCGAGCGGATGTCCTTCGGGAAAACCTCGTCCACGAAAATGTAGACGGTGGCAAAGAAGAACGCGTAACAGATGCCGTGCAGCACATTGACGGCAATGGCCGGAACCACGTCTGGAAAAAGGGCGAATACGCTGAAGCGGACCGCGTGGCCAAGAATGCCGATTACCATGGTCATGCGCCAACCGAGCGACTTCAGAACAAAACCGAGAGCGGCCATCGTGAGAATTTCGGCCACTTGACCGATGCTCATCACGGGCATGATCCAATTCCCGGGAATGCCGGCCGCCTTCTCCAGATAGGTGGCGGTCCAAAAGAAATACATCTGATGGATCATGGCATCGAAAAACGTCACGACGAATAGCACGAGAACGAACGGATGGCGTAAGAGTGAAAGGGCTTCGGCCCAGGCCAGAGTCCCACCTGCCTCGCTCGCAGGTTTCGGCGGCGTGTTCGGGAGTGTCCAACTAAACAGGGACAAAAGCAGCGACGCGATGCCGGAGGCAACGAACGTATAGCTGGTGGCTTCGCGCAACGCGTCGCCCTTTTTCGAGGCGCTGAGCGCGTCGCCCAACCAAGCCACGAACCCGACATCGCCCATCGCCGGAACTTTGGCCCAATCCACCAGAATGAACACGAATGGCCAGGCGGCCGCGATCCAGCCGATGGTGCCCCACATGCGGATTGGGCCGAACTCCTTGGCCGGTTCTTTCAAATTGGCGAAGGCGATCGAGTTCGTGATCGAAATCGTTGGCACATAAAAGAGTGTGTGAACGGCCATCAGTCCGAAGAACAACCAGAAGTTCGCGCTTCCACCGCCGTCGGGCTTCTTCACCCAGAACAATCCCAGCATCGCCAGGCCGCCGATGAGTTGGCTGAACGACAAAAACTTTTGCGCCGCGAAATTGCGGTCGGCGAATTGGTTGCTGAAAAACATGGCGATCAGTGCCGAGACATTGAATGTCCACAGGATCGCCGAAACCTCCAGATCCTCGAACCCCAGACTCGGCAAATAGCCGAAGATGAGCGGCAACCAAGCCCCCCAGATGAAGAACTCCAGGAACATCATGATCGACAAGCGCGTTTTCAGGAGTGGCAGGTCGGAATTCGACGACATGGGGTCGTTCTCCGGGTGATGGACTCGGCGCAGGTGAAGAGGAATGTAAACGTAGAGACGTGCGAGGGCAATGGAAAATCGACTGTCGAATCAGAAGTCGGAGGTCTCTGGCTTCTGACTTCTGACTTCTGCTGCAGCCGGTTCGCCCTTCAGCCTTCGCACGCGGCGGCGCTGGCGCGGCTTCAACAGGAACTCTTCGCGCCAGACGCGCACCCGTTCCATGAAACCGACGCGCCACTCCGAGTTCTTGATGAACCACCAAGGCACGCCGAGAAACACGCCCGCGAGCACGATGCACGAGGCAATGATTGCGATGACGTTTACACCAGTGAAGTTGTTGATCGTACTTGCAACGTTGGTGCCCAAGAGTGCGTCGGCGGCGGCCAAGGCCGAGAATACCATGTAGAGAATGACACCAATGATCACGGTGATCGGCGTGGTGGCAAGCCAGAGGATGAGCCCGCCCAAGTAACCCAAACCGAGCGTGGCGAGCAGAGAGCGCCACGAAGTGCTGAATCGCGTCGAGCACCAGATGCCGGCGCCGCCCATGTAAAACATCGCGAGGGTCGTCACCACCGTAGTGAGCAGCGTTAAGAACAGGGGGAGCGCCCCGAGCAACAAGGCGGCGACCATCGTCATCAGTGCGATGACGAGAAATACCCAGAACGTGATGAACGAATCGATTTTCTTGCGGAAAATGGCAACCAGGACCGTGCAGGCAACGCCCACGCCGCCGAAGAGGAGCCAACCCTGCGGCGGGCCGACCACCGCGGCCAGCGCCAGGGCCGGGACCATGTAAGCCAGGACGTAAGGCACCGCCGCGCCCAAAATGCCCCACAGCTTGTTGCGGATCAATTGCTGGTTGGCAAGCGGAGTCAACAACAGCGCTTCCCACGTCTGCTTTTCGCGCTCGCCGGAGATCGTGCCCGAACAGCGGATGCCCACTACCAGACAAGCCAATACCAGCACGATGCCGCCGAGCAAAAAGAATGCGGCTTCCTTCCCGTCCAACTTGTCCGCCATGTTTTGCACATCGAGCACGAAGATCCATTTCGAGACGTCCGAAAACGGAACGCCGCAAATGAGCGACAGCAGCGCGAGCACCAAGAGAACGGTCAACATCATGATGCCGGGTAACGCGAACCAGCGCGGAATGATGCGCAGCACCGCCAATGGGGCGATGCCGTCAACGTGGCGCTCCTTCCACAGCAGCGGTTGGTCGTGAATCGCTGCGCGTTTGGGAATGATCCATTCGCCGATGTTGCGCGTTTTGCTGTGTTCGAGCTGGCGCATGTACGCGCCGCGCAGCCGCCACACGGCAACGCCGAAACAAACCAGGCCCACCGAGCCCCAGGCGATCCACGAGCCGATGAGATGAGCAAAAATGTCGCGCGCATCGGCCCCGCTCATCGCCGGAATTGCCACGTGCTTCGGGTCGAAATATTCCGTCAGTCGCTTCAGACCGCCGTAGGCCGGCCCCAGTCCGCCCAGTGCCGTCAATCCAAACCACACCAGGAAAACGATGCCGCCGATCGCAAACAGCCCCACCACCGCGTCGCGCGTCTGCCGGCACCACACCGACATCAACAAGCTCGCCGCCCCGACCGCGAAGAGCGGGCCAAGAAAGCCCAGCCCGATCGCGAATAGCGACACCGGTGTTAGCCCCGCGAATACGCCGATAAAGCACACGAACGGCATGGTGGCCAGCAACAGGATAACCACCTCATACGTCCGGCCCAGCAGTTTGCCGATGAGGATTTCCCAGGCCGTAAGATCGGCGGCGAAGAGATACAGCAGCGTGCCGCGGGTCTTCTCGTCGGTGACCGCCCCGGCCGTGAACACCGGCGTGGCCAGCAGGATGATGAGGAATTGTTGGTTCAAGACCCAGTTCACGAACCCGACGGCAAAGTCGCTCGTGGCGTTCATCGGAGTCAAGCCGGTTTGCGTCAGGCCCTCGTTCACTGCCTTGCTGTAGCTGGCGTAAAAGAAGATCAGTTGTAGGAGGAGCAATCCGCCGACGAACCAGCGCAGGCCATACTGCCGGCCGCGCCGCCCGCCCAGCAGCATCTCGAGATGAAAAATCGGACCGAGCATGAACGCATTCCCGCACGAGTTTCAAGTTACGGGCATGGTAGAGGATGCCGCCGCGACACGCAAGTAACCGTCCCGACGCGACATTCTCCGGTCTTCAATTTGGAGTGACCCGAGGCCGGCCTGTCAAGATGCAAGCGCGAACAATTGTGTTGACGATTTTCGGCCTCGGAAAAAGTCGTCGAATCGCTCTTGACAGCGACCCCCAAACCTGCGACGGATGGATAGTAGAGAAGTGGTAGGTTGACATCGCCCGGGGGACTGCTCGCACAGCCGCCCGACCGAATTATGGTGGTTGCCGCGAAGAGGAATGAACATGTTGCATTTTTCCTGCGACCTGTGCGGAAAGGAACTCCTGCCGCAGGCCGACCGCCGCTATGTCGTCAAAATGGAAGTCTTCGCCGCTCACGACCCCAACGAACTCACCGAAGACGACCTGTCCGACGACCACCTGGAATCGCTCAGTGAAATGCTGCAAGAGCTCGAAGAGACCGGCGACGACGATCCCGAAATCGCCCCGGCCTACAAACACATCCGCTTCGATCTGTGTCCGGCGTGCCACCAGAAATTCCTGCGCGACCCGCTCAACAAAGACACGATCAAATTCGACTTTAGCGAAAACTGACGGAGCGATTAACCGCAGAGTCACAGAGGGCACAGAGAAGAATCACTGGTTTTCTTCTCTGTGCCCTCTGTGACTCTGCGGTAAGTTCCTTTTGGACCATCACCATGCTTCGCACCATTTTCCTCGCGCTCTTCGCCTGCGCCTCCGCAATCGCCGATGACTGGAAACCCGCTCCCGGCCCGCTCTCGGCGCGCTGGGCCAAGGATGTCGCGCCCGACAAGGTCCATCCCGAATACCCGCGGCCGCAGATGGTCCGCGAGCAATGGATGAACCTCAACGGGCTGTGGGATTTCAACCCAGCGGAGAAACCTGGCAACTGGCCGCAAAAGATCCTCGTGCCCTTCCCGGTCGAATCGTCGCTGTCGGGTTACGGCAAGATGGTCGATGGCCCGGTCTGGTATCGCCGCACGTTTGCAATTCCCGACAAGTGGAAAGGCCAGCGCGTGCTGCTGCATTTCGGGGCGGTGAATTGGGAATCGGCCGTGTCGATCAACGGCAGGCAAGTCGGCTTGCACAAGGGCGGGTACGACGCCTTCAGTTTCGACATCACCGAGAGCTTGAAGGATGGCGAGAACGAAATTGTCGTGAGGGCGAATAACCCGGCGGACAAGAGCACGCAGCCACGCGGCAAGCAAGTGAAAAAGCCCGGCGGGATTTTCTACACGCCGAGCACGGGCATTTGGCAGACCGTATGGCTGGAGCCGGTGCCACAAAAATACATCGAGTCATTGACGGTGACTACTGATGTGGGCGAAGGAACCGTGAGTGTAACGATACATGGGCAGGGGATTACGAATGCCGAGACAGCACGTATTGAAGTAATCACGAAAGAATGGCGCGCAAAAACGTCGATCACGTCAATTCAGAAAACAATGTCCTTGCGTTTGATTCGGCCAAGACTTTGGTCCCCGGAGTCGCCGACCGTTTTCGACCTTCGCGTCCAGATGCACGACGGGGATGAAGTCGTGGACGAAGTTCAAAGCTACTTCGGACTCCGCAAAATCGAACTCGGCAAGGACGAGAAAGGCACGACGCGCCTCTTCCTCAACGGCAAACCCTACTTCCAGGTCGGCCCGCTCGATCAGGGTTTTTGGCCCGACGGGCTCTACACCGCTCCGACCGACGAGGCCCTCAAGTACGACATCGAGATCACCAAGAAGCTCGGCTTCAACATGTGCCGCAAGCACGTGAAGGTGGAGCCGGCGCGGTGGTACTACTGGTGCGATAAGCTGGGGCTGATGGTCTGGCAGGACATGCCC
>JBGQCZ010000299.1:0-6664 GCA_041495645.1 Gemmataceae bacterium
AAGGGCAACAACAACGCCTGGTGCCAGGACAACGAGATGGCGTGGGTTGATTGGTCGCTGGCGGACAAGAACGCCGACTTTCTGCGCTTCACCCGCGAAATGATTCATCTCCGCAAGCGGCACGCGGTGTTGCGGCGAAGAAACTTCTTGCGCGACCGCTTCGACGCCGGCGATCTTGGCCCCGAAGTGATCTGGCACGGGCTCGAACCGTTCCGCCCCGACTTCCGCTACATCGCCCGCACGCTCGCCTTCGCGCTCGACGGCCGCCAAACCGGCCGTGAACGCGATTGCGATTTCTACATCGCCATGAACGCCTGGCAAGACCGCTTGCCCTTCCGCGTCCCGCCCGCGCCTTCCGGCCGCCCGTGGCGTCGCATCGTCGACACCGCCCTGCCCTCCCCTGCCGACATCCTCGCCGAAGAATCCGCTCCGCCTTTCCCCTTCGATTCGATTCTCCCGGTCGATGGCTACGCGCTCGTCGTGCTCATTTCCGCACCGTAGCGACAAGTCGCCACACTCCACGTGGACTGTTCGACTCATCCGCCTTGTAGCCGCGTATTCGCTCTTAACAACGCTGAGCACTCAAGGGAGAAAGAGGCGGCCGGTACCGCGTAAAGTTTCGATACGCAGCAACTGATCGTACAGACTTTCCACGACACGGTCCGCGTAGTCCTTGCTTCGGAAAACCTGCTCGGCGTCGGAGAGTGTGAAAACGGGCGCGCTGACATCCGTGTTTTGCGTTCGGATGGCGGTGGCCAAAGAGTCGGGGCCATCGTCGTTGCGGTTGTTGGTTAGCAGGAAAAGGCCGTGCTGTTGGCAGACTTGCCAAACTTCCCTATCCGTGTCAGCGGGCGAGAGACCGACGTCTTGAAACGAGCGGAGACGAATATCGAGGTAATCCCAAAGTTCTCGCCAATACAGGGATTGCATCAGCCCAACGAGTCGCGCGACGTGGCCTAAGATGTTCACGTCAGCCAGAAGCTGAATCACCGTTCCGCTCCTGCTTTTGGTCGCGGATTCGTCGCCGAGCGGACTCGATCCGGGCCAACCGCTCCTTTCGCTCTGCTTCCTCCACTTCGGGCGTCTTTCGTCGCGACTCGGCGCGCTCGCGGATGCGGCGGTCTTGCTCCATCACCGCCTCGTAATTCTCTCGAACGTACTGCTCGACGACCCGGATATCTTCTTCTGTCAGGACCGGCATGATTTCCTGAATCTGCTCGTGGGAATAGTTTTGTTGGATGTACGGAACCAGGTCCTGCACGGTGATCCGGGAGCTGGAGAGCTGCGGACCGCGACCGCGATCGACGATGCAACCCGTCTCCGTTTTCATGGCAATCCTTTCCTTCGATGCGCTGAACCCGTGGGCATTTTACCACACGTCGCATCACAACGGCATGTCTGAATTGTATTTCCGCCGCCTTTGAGGCTGCTTCGGCAACGAACCGCCGTTGCGTCAACGATTCGGCTCGCCAAGCGCGCGAATCGGGCTTCGCGGCTGGTAGGTCAGGTTCGTGCCGGACCGCACCAGTACGCTCTCTCCGGCACCGACTCCAGGCGGCGTGGATCGCCAGGCGATTCCGCTCATGACCTGCCGCACGCCTTCGTCAAACATGGCTGTCATCGCGTTCGCATCGAATGCCGTGCTCTTTGTCGGTGCGGGAAACTCGGGCGGGATGGCCGTCATGTTGAAGTTCATCCCGCTGAAAGCGCACGCCGCCCAGAGCCGGGTCAGATCGCCCCGGGTCTGGGCGTACGCAAGAGTGGATACGTTGTCCGCAGTGATCGCGCGGGCAGTCGGCTTCATCTCGCCGGGGTCGGCGTAGAGTTTTCCGGCCACGACGACGTAGACGTCGGTGCCGTACAGTGACCGGGCATCCGGCAGATTGATCCGCTCCGGCGGCACGGGCGGCGGTTGGAAGAACAGCGATTGGGAGACCCCGCCGTCCACGTGTTGCTCCACGAACGATTGGCCGTTGATCGTGACCCGGATTTTCGCCGGCGGGAAGAAACCGGGGACTGCGGTCGACCCGAGCAAGATCTGTTTGATCAACTCGCGGTCTTGTGCGGAACCGCGGCAGGCGATCGCTCCAATGTCCCAGACGATGAACTGACGGCCCTCCGCTTCTGTCGTGCCGATGTACAGCCGCCGGCCCCGACAATGTTCGACGACGATTTCCCGCAGCATTTCCTGAGTGAGGACCGCGTCGATCTCGTCGGCCAGCGGCGAGTTATCGGCCCGCGACTCCGAGACCAGCCCGCGGACGGGGCGGTACGTAAAGATATCCGACTTCTTCAAGGTGGTGAAGAGCTTGGCAAGCTGGGCATCGTAATGCGGGCCGAGAAAGGCGAACGGAGCGGTCAGGGCGCCGGTGCTGATCCCCGTCACCACGTCAAATCGCGGCCGGTCGCCCCGCATCGTCCAGCCGCACAGCACTCCAACCGAGTACGCGCCATACGCCCCGCCGCCGGATAAGCACAACACCGACCGTTTCGGCGGCATAACAGCCGGCATGTTCTCCCGACGAATCTTCTCAGCCACGCGGCAAATCTCGGCGGCGTCGATTCGCCACTCGGACCACGCTTGCGTTTCCGCGTCGATCAGGTTGTTCGTGTTGTACCCAACCGAAGCCGGGCTCTGCCCGCGATTCGTGGCGGTGCGCCCCACGCAACCCGGCATCAGTAAGAGAACAAGCGCAGACGGCAAAACCAGAACTGCCGAAAGAAGTGACCGTGGTGACATTCCAGGTGCGCCCGCCGTCATCGCACTCGACACGACGATCCCCCATCGCCGCGACAGAGTCCGGTGACTCGCCAATCATCGTTATTCGAACACGAGCCCGTGAGCCCGATTCGATTTAGTCGTACTGGTCGTGCAGCAAATTGAAGGAAAATCGTTGCCATCGTCAGACTTGGGCGCGAAAGGAGGGCTTCATCGAAGCTGATCGAACCGAATGCCATGGGAGCTGCCGAAGCCCGGGGCGGAAACCATCGCCGGCATCAAGTCAACCTTCCCGTAGGGGCGGAGGAGCGACTCGAGATCTTCCGACGACTCCCGCTTGACGTTGGGGCCGTCGTCCTGTCGCAGCAGGTACCAGGTAATGACCCAATCCTGGACAAGTCGGGACGCGTGCGTTTCGATGTGGGCTTCGACGTAACCGAAAAACTTTGAGTTACAGCGAACGACATATCGCGCGGCCATGCTGGATTTGTGAGTCGTCTTTCCCAACGCGTCGGTCACCGCTTCATCAATTGTCATGGATGACTCCTCTAGGGTGTCCACCCGCAACAAGTAGAGTGCGCGAAGGGGGCGGAGTCAAATTCCCGAGATCGCGGGTTAGTAGAACGGAATTCATTCCGTGCCCTCATTGTCAATGAGCAGCATCTGCCGAACCAGCGCCGTCTGCGTCCCCACCGGGAATTGCGGCAGGTCCGGACTGAGCGCCAGCGTTTCCTTCCTGCGGTTCGGCTCCCGAATGAGCAACAAGGGCCGCGGAAAGTCCGACAACTTGGCGAAGTAAGCTACCGTCGCCTTGCGTCCTTCGGAGAAGCGGAGGAACACGCGAAAGGCCGACCGGCCCCACAGCGCATGATGCAGGCGATTCCAAAGGTGCAGGGGATCGGGATCGTAGATCATCACTTTAACGGGGGCCGCCGGCGGAGCGGCCATACCTGTCGCGCAATCCAAACCAGCCCGCCACAAGCTGAGCGCCACCAAGGCAAGGCCAGTCAGTACCGCGACCAGGCGAGCGAAAGGCGTCATGATGGAAGCCTCGTGGTCCTGAAAAGCAAGCGAAGACTGGGCCATCGTACCGTAATCTCGAATGACCGAGAAGTGAGTGCGTTTGCAAGTTGGGCAACTAGAATACGGAGGCAGCCACACCAGCGGGGAAGTCCCTGAGGCCACCAAGCGAGTTGAGGGGGAACCGGATGCCGATCCTAGCGATGGACGAGGTTCATCAAGAGGTGACACGTAGAAACGGGTATCGATACCAGTTCACCCGGAAACATCATGGTGCGGACCCAAAGGCCGCACAGTGGTTACCCAGTCTGAGCCTCGCGGACGAGTTCTCGGTTTTCAATTTGGCGGATGAGCATGAACTTTCGGATGAGGACGGTCGATTGTACGGCATTTTGAGAACACCGGTAGAAGGTGTACAATTCCTGGGAACGCGGGATGAACAAGTAGCCGAGTTCCCTGTTGCATCGGGGAACGAGGCGTGGCACGGCTACCCTGTTTACCCTCTTGCGAACGAGCAGGCAACCGGGCGTGGAGGCCAAGCCGGCAGGCCTGCGAAAGCCGTGTTTCAAAAGATGGAAGGCGTGGGCCTGCTGTCTAAACAGGAACGAAAGCGACTCATGAAGGGGAAATACGCATGACCCCCGCAAACGCGAAAATCGCCTCAGAACGTGTTCCGCCAGAACACATCTCGATTCGCATTGAGGGCTCCGAGATTTCCTGGGCGGGGCCACACCCATTCGAAGATGGGTTTAGCCTCGGGTCCGATGATGGAATGGTCGCATTCACCGACGAAAAAGGCAAGATCACGGACAAGCCCCAGGTTATGGCGTTGTCACACGAGGCTATTAACGGGGTGGCGGGGTTTGACAATTGGGTCGCGGCGAGCACTCGACAAGAAGTTACGGTGTTGACGCTCCCAAAGCGTTCTGGCGACAAGGCGGCTCTCGCCACGTTTTCGCAAGGGGCTCACGGGGTCTTGGCGTCGTCGAGCAAACAATTCGTCGCGCCGCTCGGCCATGCAGGTCTGATGATGGTCAATCCGTCCGAAGGCCCACAAACATCATTCTGCACATATCCGTTTGGCGATGGCAGCATCAACATTTATCAAGTGCAGGAAATGCCAGGCAATGGCACTCATAACTTGTTTGTTGCCGCCTGCCGCTCGCACGGAGTCGGATTGATTGAATTGTCGTCAGATAAACAAGCGGTAGAATTCGACCGATGCAACCTCAACGGCATTGATGTGGTCGACGTTGTTCCCGTGGGGAACGCGACCTACCCTCATGCAGTGGTAGCCGTCGGCATCGGCGGAGAAGTGATGTTGTTCAGAGACATTGTCAAACACGAAGACCCGATTTTCTTGAAATACGCTCAATTTGTCGGAAAAACGTATCGTATCCTCAGTTCGTGGGGCCACCTTTTTGTCCTGACTAGCAAAGCAATCTATGTCCTTGGTAATGTTGCGAATCGACTGACGCAACCGTCACTCGGTGACCATGACTCACCAGTAATGACACTCCCGATGGCGGCAATCGACGCCAACATTTGCGGAAATCGCTGGCTCCTCGCGGTCATGCAGGATGAAGTCCATCGGTATGACATCCGCCAAATACACGACAAGATTGCCGAGTTCCCCGCATCTCCGTTGCCGCGCATCCGACTGAATTCTGGCGATTGGAACGGCGCGAAAGCCAATTTCGGTCTATTGCTGACAGCAGCCGGTTAAGTGGTGTTCAGACCTATTCAATAGCACAGCCGCAACATAGCGGGACCGCTTTGAGTTGGATTTTCCCCGCAGGCGCGCCCAATCGCAACGGCCGGTCATCCGATCAATTCAGCTCCAGACATCGCAACTGTAGTCTTATGTCGGTTTCGGCTTTTCCGGTGTTTCAGAAGGGGCTGCATTTTGATCGGGTCCACTGCACGAGCGGAAGAGATTGCCTTGTTTTCGTTTCCCAGTGCCCGACAAAGTTTGTTGAACGCCTCGTCGATGTGGACAAGGCAATGTGTGGAAGGCTGCTCAAGTGCAATGATCGCGTCCCCGATACCACGACAATCTTTGCAGGTGATCCACTTGTTTCGCTTCTGCAAATCTGCCAAGTTGCTCACCGCGTCCAGCCCTGCGAGTTTCTCGTTCTTCGTTAGCGATTCCCCCCTTTTGCGCGATTTGAGAAAGTTATTGACCTTGCAATCGGTCACCGGTTTCAAGAAGTTCTCGTAGAAGTCATATAGATCCCGCAGGATGTGATCAAAATCGACTGACGGCGACATTGAGCCGATCTCACATTTAGACGTGTTGTCGACGCGCGCACGGAATACATCATCGAATCTTTCGAGTTGCCGCACAGCCAGGCTAGCAACTGCCTCCGCCTTGGCGGCATTGCTCAATGTTCCGCAGGTTCAGTACTTGTTTTCTTGCGTTTATGTTCCGGGTGGAAGTCCGGGGGGAGGATGGGCGGATGGGCCAGACGATCGTGAATGATCCAGCGTCGATCCCCGCGATCGGTGAGTTTCTTTGCGTGCCCGTGTTCGTGGGCAACAACTGCATGTTGCGCGAGGCGAAATCGCTCAACGCCGAGGTCTTTTGACATTGTGTACTGGAGTATAGTATACTAGGATGGGCCTGGCCTCGAGGGGGGAGGGGCATTTCTTGGGGACCGACGCACCACCCACCCCTCCTTTTTTTTAGGCTTCCGAAGTGAGAGACCAGGGAGTGGAATTACCCGCCGCTCCTTGGTTCTTTTTGGCACGTTTCTCCGTGCCCAGGGTGATCTTTCACATCTTGACTTAGTACCGCGACGAAGAGCGCACGGGGGCCGTGGCGCGGGAAAAGTGGGGGCCGGCATGCGGGAAAACCGCTGACAGACTCATCCATGAGTCGCCGCTGGGGACCGCCAACCCGGACCGCCCGACAGTAACCGTGGA
>JBGQCZ010000300.1:0-6661 GCA_041495645.1 Gemmataceae bacterium
ATCGCCGGCAAGTGGGAAGAGAAGGAAACCGGACGCAAGCGGCGCTATTACTCCATCACCAAAAAGGGGCGAGAAGCGCTGAAAGAAAAGATGCGATCCTGGACCGACTTGTGCCAGGCCGTCAACCGCATCATGGAGAATTCCAATGGATAAGGTCGAGCAATACCTCGATCAGGTCTGCCGCAGCGTCGGCGGTCCGCGGTCGTTGCGCCAGCATATTCGTCAGGAGTTGCGCGAGCATTTGTTGGACGCGATGGCCGAACACAAGGCGGCCGGGTTGCCGGAGGAGGAAGCGCTCAACCGCGCGCTGGCGGATTTTGGCGGGCCGGAACAAGTGCGGTCGGAGCTCGAGGCGACACACGGGCAGCGCCTCCTGCCGGTGGTGATCGACAAAGCGATGCAATGGAAGGAGAAGACGATGCGAGCGAAATGGCTGTGGACGACGTGGGCTTATCTGGCGGTCGCGGGCATCATCTTGTTGGATTTGCTGTTCATTGCTTTTGCAGTCACGACACAGATTCCAAAGTTGCGGGCGTTCACGGCACAGGGATGGCTGCAGTACGACGATACCCCGGGTGTGGTGTGGCTCGTGTCTTTCTTGCACAACGTGCAATGGGCATGGGAACGAGCGATATGGTGGGCGCCGATTACAGCGGCCGGATGGGGACTGTTCGAATGGCGCGTGCGCAGTGAGAACAAGTCATTCATGCGTTTGTCAGGGTTGGGAACGGTGGGATTTGGGCTCACAATTGTCGTTTTGATGACGGCAGGGGCTGTCGTATTGCCATATGCCGTGGGTATTCCGCATAGCTCGATCGCACGACCATTTGCAAGGGAACAGATTGTCAGCGTTGACGCGTCAATCGTCGCGCTGGAGCAAGCGGCAGCAAGAAAGGACTGGGACGGGATGCGCGAACACGCGGAAGCAGCATCCGAAGCCGCGAACCGACTAGGGTTCGGGCCATCGCTCCATTCGTTGAAAACGCGGAATGAACCGCTCACGCTGGCGGAGCTGCGGGCGCACCAGGAGTCCGCGATGGAAAACCTCGCGGAGGCGCAGCAGGCGATCCGCGGGAAAGACGCGGAGCGGCTGAAGGCTGCGCCGCAGAAATTCCAGCAATCATTTGGGCCATTGCGGGAGGCGGCCAAAAAGCGAGAAGGATGACTTGGCACCGTGAAACCAGGTACAGGTTTCTGGTTTCTAGTAGTGGGCCAATTTGACGCCTCACTTACGCGTCGGGTTGGTATCGATACCAACCCGACGCGTAAGCGAGGCGTCAAACTGGCCCACTACCTGGATTCTTCTTGCACGTCTCCTGCGCTGGGTGTAGCATCTTCCTCATTCACAATTCCTGTCGTCGCGCTTCGCGCAGGCCGCGGTGTGAAGAACACTTAGGTCGAATGCTCGTAGCGTTTCGCACGCGTGGACCATGCCTATTCCCAATCCCGAACTCAATGCAGAGCCGAGCGCGTCCAACGACAATCCCGTTGACAACGAATCGTCGGCCAGAGAAATGCGCTTCATTTGGATACTTGCGGTCGGCGGTTCCGTGGCCGTTCTGATTGCTGGAATGATCGAACTCTTGGGTTCCGAGTCGACGCAGGTTCTCGTGATCCTGCAAGTGATGTTGGTTTTCGGCGGAGCAATGGCCGTTGGCATTGCCGTGAAGCAGCGCCCGACAAAAATCGGCTTGCTCATCCTGGCTAGCGGCGTTTGCATCCTGGCTCGCTTTGGCATTCCGCAAGAGTGGGAGTCAATGCGCTTGGTGGCGGGATTTGGTGCCATCGTCTCTGCTATCGGTGCTGGAATGGTTGCGCTTCCAATCAACTGCCGCAAAATCGCGGTCAGCGTCCTCGTCGTCCTTCATTTCGGCGGGATTCTCATGGCTGTCACCGCTCCTGAACGTCAGCCCTGGTTGTCGAACATCATTGGAGTCGGCGTCTATCGACCCTATTTACAATTCATGTATTTGATCAGCTCTTACCACTTTACCGAACCCGGTCCAATGAGGCTCATGTGGTACTGCATCAAGTACAAGCCAGACCAAAATAATGCCGTATGCATACGCTGGTTCAAAGTCCCACGACGAACCGACGATATTTCAGATCGACTGAAAATCTCGTATGTCCGCCGCCTGTCGCTATCGTGGGAATTGGAGGCAACTATCCCGGCGGAAGTCTCGGACGAAATGAAACGGGCACGAATGATGGTTCGAAGCGAACATGGCGCTCCGGGGCTGGATGCCATTCCAATCCATCCGGGAATGAGGCCGATGGAAACTCAATACCGGATGCCGTCGTTCGGCGTCCGCGAGAAAGTCCTGCCATCGTACGTTCGCTACGTCGCGAACCTCAAAGAGAATCAGCATGACGACGGAATGACCGAGATCGATACGATTCGGGTTTATCTCGTCGAACACAGCGTCCTGCAACCCGAGCAATGGAAGATTGGCATGCAACCGTACGACCCGGCAACCTACCGGCCATACTTCCTGGGCGAGTTCGACACGGAAGGAAGTTTGAAGAACCCACAGGATACATTGCTCTATTGGCTCGTGCCGATTTTGTGGCAGCCGATAAACCAGGACGTTCCGGGGTGGCACACACCGCGGACCCACCCGGACGAGTTCATCATCGTCGATGGCCTCAGGCTGCACACTGGCAGCGATCACAATGGGACTCACCAAGGCCGGTAACCACCGAAACAGTGACCCCCCGACGAAGTGCAGGCACGTTTCTGATCCGCCGTTCGCGGCCCGTCGCATTCGCGTTCAATTCCAATCGACCGAATAGCGAATATCACGCGCAACGCACAAATTTATGAGACGGACTGAATTTATACATCGAAGTAAACATGGCTAAATATCGAGTCAACCCATTCCGTCCGGGCGCCAACCATCTGTCCCGTGCCTGACGGGTCGCCAGCTTGGCGGCGAGTAACGCAATTTCATGTTGCAGATTGATTGGACTAGCTGAACGCCTTCCTAGACCGTATCGTTCAAATGCAATTCATACTTCTCTTCCAGCACGTCCACGCCCCATTGGCGGCCGGGCTTTTCTTCAACTCGGCGGAAGCCGGCCGCGTGATAACGATGTGCCGCGGCGGTCAGGGCGCTGACGGTCCACAAGATCACGGTTTGGTAACCACACTGCCGGCAGAAAGCGACGGCTTCGTTCAGCAGTTTCGTTCCGAGTCCGGTCCCGCGAGCGCTCGGGTCTACCATGTACCAACGTAGCTGTGCAACGCCGGGCGACGCTTCGACAATCGCGATGGAACCGACGACGCGCCCGTCGCGTTCGGCGATCCAGATGCGCTCGCGCTGGGAATCGCGGCAAGCAAACTCAGCGAGCGGGCCGGCGACGTAAGCCTCGAAGGTATGATCGAAGCCGTACTCGCGCGCATAAATAACGCCGTGAAGTTGAACGATTGCGCCCATGTCGCCGGATCGCAAATCCGTTCGAAGAGTTGTACCGCTAGACCCGCTGTTCGCTGGCATGCCGAGCGTCTCTCGATTGGGCTTGCGGGCATTCTATTCGCCCGCTATGTCCTGCCGATTCTCGATGAAACGACGAGGAGCGGCTATGTCGCGCGCGATTGTTTGGATCGCTATCGGTTTGATCCTGGTAGCGGGAGGCCCGATCGGCTGCGCATTGGGGCCTTGGGGCGGACCGGCTTACACGTTCAAAGCCGCCGGAGGCGAGCAGGCCGTCGAATTACGGAATGACACCGAGTACTGGAACGGGAATGCGATGAACATGCGGCGAAAATGACGGACTCGCAGAAGAGGCACTCGACGCCACAATGAGGCCCCGGATGAGTCTTCGAATCCGGGGCGCCAGGATGCGAACTCCTACCTTACCGCTCAATCACTTCAACCAGTTTGGCGGCACCTTCAACACCGCTCCCGGTTTGACTTCGAGCAACTGCAGGAAGTACTTCGTTTGCGCCGGCGAGTCTGCCCCGAGCAAGCAGGCGGCTAGGCCGGCGTCGAAGGCGGCGGCGATCCAGGATCCGCCGGCTCGCGCTCCGCCTCCCACGTCGAACGAATCGTAACCGAGCACGTCCGGCTTGACGAGCAATTCGCGGCCGGGGCCGGCGCCCACGGAACTGTAATACGTGGCTTTGCCATCCCGATCCGCCGCGCCCACGGTCAGCACGGTCCGCGCGTCCGCGGGCATGCCCACTCCGCCAAACTGCTGTTGAGTTTGCGGATACTTGGCGAGATCAACGGGCGGCCAGGCGGATTCGCCGGAGTAGTCGTCAAACACCACGCGGCCCTTGCCGCGCGACACGGCGTCTGCTGTATCAACCGAAACGCGCGGCCGGATGTCAAGCGGCGGCAGAGAGGGATCATAAGAAACCTCGCCGGGCCGATTCGAAACCGGCACGCGGCCTTCCACGCGCACGGCGAAGCGACCGCCGGCCACGGCTTCGAAGTCGACCGACGCCTCGTAGACGCTCGAATTCAGCGTGTGCAGCAGTCGAACCGGGTTGCCCACCGACCGGGCAATCACTTCGAGATCATCGGTGGGCAGCTTGGCGCCGCTCGGGTCGCGTTGTTTCACGATCACGAGGTTCAAATTGGCGACGGGAGCGCGATAGGGATCGTCGCTGGCGGCGTAAAGCGCCGGGTCGTGCGGTTCGCGCCACTGCATGGCCACGCGGATGCGGACTTTCTCCGGCAGATCGGAAGCAGTCTTGGCGTCGTGGCTTTGCCAGCCCAGGAAATTCAATTCGGATGACCAACGGCCCTTGATCGGAGCGGAGTTGGGCGCGGCGAACTCCATCGCGCCGTTGCCGTCCTCATCGCGAAAGAGGCCGACCCAAGTCTGGGCCCGGGCGTCGCCGGCGGCCTGGACCCACAGCGTGCCGACATCGTGGCGCGACGAAGCGATGCGCGACTTAGTCACTGTGCCGCGGAAGCCGACAAAGGGCTTTTCGTCCAGGTACTTGCTGAGTTCGCTCGACCCATCGAGCGGATAGCCGTCGTTCCACGTCAGGGTATTCACCACCACGCGGACGCCCTTGAGCAAATCGAGTTCGGCGCGCAGATGAAGGTATCGGTCGATGCGGACGAGCAGTGCCTTTTCCGCTTTTTCAGTTTCTTCCAACGATGCTTTGACGCGCTTGATCCGCTCTTGGGATTCAATGTACTTCTTGCGCTGCTCGGGAACTTTCGCGTCGCCCTCGTCGAACACCTGCTCGTCGACGGCTTTCTTGCGCTCAGCAAGGAGTTCGACGCGGCGGCGATCGACGAATTCGCGCTCGCGGACCAGTTCGTCGTAGCGATCTTCCAGCGAACGCGGGATGACGTTGTTTTCGTTCACCAGCCGCGCCACCAAGAGCACCTGATAGGGCGCGAACGGATCGAGCCGCAGCAGCACGAGTTGAGCCCCCGGCGCGGCCTGATGGACGGCCAGGGTCGCCAGCGTGCCGGTTCCGAGCGCTCCATCGGTCGAAGGCATCGGATCCGGTTCCAGCGATTGGGTGCGCGGGGCGGTGACGTCGATCAAACGAGTGCCCTTCGGCAAGCGCGATCCGACCAGCTTTTCCCAGCCGCCGAAGTCTCCGCCGACCACCAGAATCTTCACGCCGTGGCCGCGATAGCCTTTGTCATGAAGCTGAATCGCGCGGGTTTCAATCAGGGCGCTCACGGCGGGGCCGGCCGGCCAACGCAGCGGTTCGCCCGAACGCGGCAACCGCACCTGCACCACCTGGGGCAATCGGGCCAATTCGTGGACGCTGATCGCCTTTGCCCGAATCGCGACGATGCTGCCAAGTCGACCTTCGATCAACACCGATTGGGCCGCCGAGCGCAGCGGAAATTCCCACAGGCGCTCGTTTTCGCCGGGCACCCGGGCCAGAACGACTTCCACGCGCAAGTACTTTGATTCGTCCATTTCATTTTCGACCAGCGCCCGCAGTTCCGGCGAGATTTTGACGAAGTGGGCCTTGGCCTCTGGGAACGCCGGCGCGGCGGGCGGTTCCTGCATGGGCGCGACATCGTTCGGCTCCGGCAGCACTTCGATCACCTGGATCGGCACCTGATTCTTCAGCGGCGATTCGAGCGTGGGAATCGGGTCGCGCGGCACCAACCAGCCCGACGGCAATTCGCGCAGGTCTTTCAGCAATTCGTTCAGTTGCCCGACCGGAATCGTGCCGACGAGCAAGGTGAACCCGCGATGGTCGTAGCCGATGGCCTCGCGGAATCCGAGCGCTTCGAGCCGCGGCAGGCATTGGCGGCTAAGTTGCAGCTGCTTCGCCGACGACAATCCCGAAACCAGTTCCAAGCGAACCTTGACGCGTTGATCGAACTTGGGAAGTTGATTGCCCCGCGGCTTCAGGAGGATTGTCCGCACGCCGGGAACGCGAAGCAGCAGGCGGGCCTTGGCGGAAGGCGACACACCGCTAAGCCGATCGCCGCCCGGGTCTTCCTGTTCATCGGGCCCGAGCGGGTCGCGAACGAAGCCGACGCCTTTCATGGCGGCCAACATTTCATCGAAGCGGTCGTACCAGGCGGGAAGAGGTGCGCGCAGCTTGAAGCGAATCTGGGCGTCGTATTCCTTGGGGGCTTCGGGATAGGTGACCTCGGCTGGCGCAGTCGCGGCGAAGGCCAGTCCTAGTGCGGCAGCGATGAGGGGTGCGCTGCCAAGAAGACGG
>JBGQCZ010000301.1:0-6661 GCA_041495645.1 Gemmataceae bacterium
AAAGGTGTAGCCGCTCAACAACGTGACGTTGAGCGCGAGCACGAGCGTGCCGACACCCATCCCAAATTGTGTACCGCCGCCGGGCGCCGCGAATCGCGTGGCCTTCACGACATCCCAGGAGAGGACCACCAGGAACATCAGCGCGATGTACAGGAAGTAGCGATGAACGTTTTGCAACAGCAACGGCAGGTAGCGCTCGCCCCAGTAGCCTTTGCGCGGTTCGCCGACGGCGCATGTCAGCGGATCGGCCCAGAACGCCTTGTAATAAGCGCCGCGGTAGTAGTAGCAGGTGAAGCGGAACCCGCCCGGCGCCCAGAGAATGAACAGTGCCGGTGTGAATAACAGACCTGCCGGCCACCACGACGGCTTCGGGAACCAGGCGTGCTCCGAAGTGCCGAATATTTCCGGCGAAAAAAACGGCGACAAATACGGCCCATACGTGTAGTGCTCGGTCCCGAAAAACGCCGCCCAGGTGGAATAGACGATGAACGTCGAAAGCCCGAGGAATACCAACAGCGGCTGAAGCCACCAGCGGTCTTTGCGCGAGGTCGCGCCAAACCCGCGGACGATCGGCAAACTTGTCGGCGCTGAAGCCATGCGAGCCTCCTGATACGGCCGAACATATTGATAAGGCGATGAAAATACCAGCCGGTAATCGGCAATGCAAGCATCTCGCGAACGAGTTGAGCCTACTTCGTCGCCGGCCGGCGCGGGCGTTGCTTCGCCGAGATGGATTTGACGATCAGCCGGCACGCGCCCGATTCCGGAAGCGGCCATTTCGCCCGCTTGATTGCTTGTTCAATCAAGGCGCGCACGACCGGCTTGTCGAGGTCCATCACTTCTTCAAGCCGGATATGGCGAACTATGTTACCGCTGCCGCGCAGAATCTTCTTGGGGTCCTTCAACTTGGCCCCGGTCAGAAAACAAATGCTGATGTGGTGCGGAAGCACAATCATCGAGAAAACCGCCTCCGAAGGCCGCTCGGTCGGTCCGAAGCCAATCACCAGCCCGTTGTAGTTGTCGTAGACCATTTCGATCGCGCCGGGCAGAAACGAGCGCATCTTCGCCAGCACCTCGTATGCGTAGTCGCCGATCTCGGGCAGGTACCTGGCGATGAAGCCATCGAGCTGCTCTTGGGGGGACTTGGTTTTCATGGTTCGAGATGATCTTGGGCTCATCGCAATGCGCTCTTCTTGCGCGGCTTGCGCGAACGTTTGGATGCCTCTGATCCTGCTTTGTCGTTCCAGAACTCGTCGTGGCTAAGTGCGCGTCCCTCGTCAATTTGTTTTCGCGACTTGGCCAGGATCGACCGAAGACGGGTCGCGTCTCGCAATTCCCGATGCGATTCTGCACTTTTGCTTTGTCTCTGACGTTGTCTCATTGCAGCACACTTGTTACTCTTCGGCAAAGTAGGCGAGGATGGTAACCTATCAATCGCCAACAGGAATGGGGCTCTTCGTGGGCATCTGGCTGCTGATTACCACCGCCAGTCTGCCGGCACAAGAGGCAAATGAACCGACTCCGGCAGGTAAACAGGATCAGATCGTTCCTCTTCCAATTCACGCTTCGCATCCAGAAGATAGCGGCCTATTCCTCACTTTTGGGCGCGAAACGCGAATCTGCCGGCTGCCTGGACGCAATCAAGTTGAAAAGATCGCATCCGTTATCGCTGATGAACTCGAGCGAAACAGCATGGCCGCGATGATCGCGAAGACCAAAGCCGCCAAGGCCGATGATCAGTTCGAGGCCGCGATTCTGGGATTTGTGGCACGACACGTCGCCGAGAGCGGGCACAAACCGGGACCAAACCGAGAGGCATTGTGTGTCGGCGGCGGTTGGAAGGCCGATGACGGCGCGATCGATAGCCAAGACTGGATCCAACAAGAAAACCTCCGTATGATCCGATGCTTCAAGCTGCGTAAAGAGCCCGTCTGGTCGAGCAATTGCGCGCGAGCATTTCGCATCACCGGAACTTGCGCGGACCAGCCAATGCAGTCAAAGTCCTCGCCACTGAAAAAAGATGTCTCAATTGTTCCAACCAATGGAAGGGTATCGCGAATCCGTTACGAGCACTACATTGGCACTTTCGGCAAGCTTGGCGCGTTTGCGCTGACTTTTGAAACAGGTTTCACGAGTTTTGACCGAAAGGGCTGGCTGCCGACTCTGGATTGGCATTTGGATATTGGATTGAATTGGTACGAGGCGGCCGGAATCTGCGTGCAATGGGAAATTGATGTCTTGCGATCAACGCTGGCCCGCCGGATTCTTCTGTCGCTCTAGGTACGTCGGTGGGTACTCGTGACGCCCACCCCGGACACTCAAACTTCGCCGCCGCGCCATGCGCCTTCGCGATCATTTCCTGCGACCTGCACAACAAACGAGCCCCACACAACAAACTGATGCACTACCCGTGCTTGAATCGCATTGTAAACTAATGTACACTTATAGGGCTGGTGCGGTTTTCGCGCTCTAGCGGTCGCATCGAACAGTTCATCCGCCGATCACACTTGTCGGAGCCATTTCCCATGACTCAGAATCAGATTAGTTGGGCGACAGGCCCCGCGGATTGCGGGCGTCCGTGCAAGCGTGCGGGCGAGCGAGCGGGCGGGCGAGCGAGCGAGCGAGCGCGTAAACGCGTAAAGTTTTTGAGAG
The DNA here is from genome assembly GCA_041495645.1 of Gemmataceae bacterium. Lineage (GTDB taxonomy): Bacteria > Planctomycetota > Planctomycetia > Gemmatales > Gemmataceae > JBGQCZ01. The sequence goes on from JBGQCZ010000301.1 coordinate 2,653, forward strand.
CATCGGGGGCGGCTCGTAACCGTGATCAGATCAAGGAGTTGCGGCGATCTTCCGCCTGCGGCAATAATGAGAAATGCACGCATTTGCGCGTTTTTTGGTCAAACGTCGTCGAGCAGGTGGCCGAGTTTGTCGCGTTTGGTTGCGCCTTCGCCAAGGTGGGCCGGTATCATACTCACTTCGTAGTGGATCGAGAGGAGAGCATGGCGGAAGTTGGGACTTTTTCTTGCGCGCGGGGTCACCATTGGGGCGGCGACGGCACGCTCAAGTCGCCCGCGGTCTGCCCCACGTGCGGCTTGGCGGCCATTCCGGCGACGCTAGACCACGATTCGCTTGATGCGCCTTCGCAAAACTCCGACTCGGACGCGACTCTCCCGCAGGCCAAATCGGCGACCGAGGGCAGCGCGATTCGGCCCGAAGTGCCCGGATTCATCATCGAACGGGAACTCGGCCGCGGCGGTATGGGCGTGGTTTATCTGGCCCGCCAAAAGGACCTGAACAGATTGGTCGCGCTAAAGATGATCCTCGCCGGGGCGCACGCCGGGCCGCGCGAACGCGAGCGCTTCCGCATCGAGGCCCAGGCCGCAGCCCAACTGCAACATGCGAACATCGTCCAGATTCACGAAATCGGCGAGGCAGAAGGCCATCCGTATCTGGCTCTGGAGTATGTGGCCGGAAGCAGCCTCGCGGCCCGGCTCACCGGCAATCCCTGGCCCGCACGCGACGCCGCCCGATTGATCGAGCCGATCGCACTCGCCATTCATCACGCCCACGAACGCGGCATTATCCATCGCGATCTCAAGCCGGCCAACGTTTTGTTGTCGACTCCAGGCGATTCGGCCGGCAGCCAGAAAGCGGATGCGACGAAGCCCGGGCCGGAAAGCCGTTTGCCGATGCTGGTTCCGAAAATCACCGACTTTGGCCTGGCGAAGCAATTGAACGAAGTGGAACGTCGCGAACAGGGCGCGGGGCCAACGCGGTCCGGCGCCGTGATGGGCACACCCAGCTACATCGCGCCCGAACAGGCGAGCGGGCGCGGCGGATTGGTTGGCCCGGCGGCGGATGTCTATTCGCTCGGCGCGATTCTGTACGAAATGCTGACGGGCCGGCCGCCGTTTCGCGGCGAAACGCAATTGGACACCCTGCTGCAAGTGATGGCGGACGACCCGATTCCGCCGCGTCAGCTTCAGCCGAAAGTTCCCCGCGATTTGGAAACGATCTGCCTGAAATGCCTGCAAAAAGAGACCTGGCGGCGCTACATCAGTGCGGCGGAACTTGCCGACGATTTGCGGCGCTTCATGGACAACGAGCCGATCCAGGCCCGGCCCGTTTCCGCGGCGCATCGAATGGTGAAATGGGCGCGGCGCAAGCCGGCGTTGGCGCTTCTGATCGCGGGGGCGAGCACGGCAATCGTGTTCGCGTTCGTGGCCATGCTGGTCGTGAACTTCAAGTTGAACGCGGCCGCGGAACGCGAAAGGAAACAAGCCGAAGAAGCGAACACGCAAAAGCTGCTGGCCCAGAAGGAGACCGAAAACGCGGAACGGCTGCGATCCGAGGCCGAAGCTCAGAAGCGTAAGGCCGAGCAAGAGACGACGCTCGCGCGCCGCAGTCTTTATGCGCTGCAATTGGCGCAAGTGGCCGCGTTGAGCGACCGCAACCCGTATCAGGCGCGGCAACTTCTCGAAGACCCGAAGCGTTGCCCGCCGGACCTGCGCGATTTCACCTGGGGAAACCTGCATCGCCTGTGCCGCCGCGAGCGACCGTCGCTCGGCGGTCATTTCTTTACCGTCAGTTCCGTGGCGTTTGGACCCGACGGCCAATGGCTGGCAAGCGCCGGTTGGGACCGCACTGTGCGCCTGTGGTCGCCGATTTGCGGCACGAGTCCGCTGCTGACCTTGAACGCTCACGATGGCTCGGTGCTAGCTCTGGCCGTGAGTGCCGATGGTTCCATGCTCGCAACCGCCAGCGACGACAAAACGGTCAAGATTTGGTCGATCCAACGACCGCTGGCGCCGGTCGGCCCGGGTGTTGCGGTCCTGTGGCCGTTTCCGCGCCTTCGCGAACGCGCTGTCTTGCCGGCTCACCAGGGCGGGGTCCGCGCGGTTGCCTTCAGCCCGGACGGCGCGACGTTGGCCACGGGCTACGACACGGAGATCAAGCTCTGGGACACGAAATCGTTCCAGGAACTCGCTGCCTTGCGCGGTCATTCGCGCGTCGTGTGGACGTTGACCTTTTCGCGCGACGGGAAGATCTTGGCGAGCGGCAGCGAGGATCAAACCATCAAGCTCTGGGACACTTCCTGGTTAATCGCCCACGAACGCATGCCGGCCGAACCGTTGGTGGACACACTGAAAGGCCATACCGATGGAGTGGTGACGCTGGCATTTGCTCCGGACGGCAAAACCCTGGCGAGCGGTGGAAACGACCGCGATCAAACGTTGCGGCTGTGGGACATGGCGCGCCGCAAAGAACGTGCCCGTCTCAAAGGGCACACGCGGGCTGTGTTTGCCGTCGCTTTCGCGCCGGACGGACAGACCATTGCCACCAGCAGCGGAGACGGCAGTATTCGCCTGTGGGACCCGACTTCGGGCCGAGAACGGACCGTTTTGCAAGGCCATTTGACTCAAATTCACGCATTGGCATTTTCGCCCGACAGTCGAATGCTGGCGTCGGGCGGAGCCGATCAGATGGTTCGCCTGTGGGACCTGGACGAACACCGTGAAGAGACAATACAAGTCTCGGCCACGCGGCTTGGCCCGGTCCGGCTGTCGCCCGATGCGTCCAAGGTGATATTCGGCGACGATGCGTCATTGAAGATTGGGGACTTGCCCAAGGGCGATGCGTCGTTACTGCCGGGCCATCAGGGACCGGTGATGGCGATCGCGGCGGCGGGCGGCACAACGGCCGCGCTGGACCTATCGGGCACTTGCCGAATCTGGAAGGACGGCAAGCTCATGCGAACCATCCCCAACATGGACGGCGTGCGGGTTTTGGCGCTGTCGCGGGACGGTAGCCGGCTTGCCGTCGGCGGCAACAGGGGTTTCGTGCGCGTTTGTGAAACGGCGTCGGGCGACCGTCTTGACGAGTGGCCAGAAGCCCACGCCGGGCCTGTAACTGCCGTGACCTTTGCTCCGGATGGGCAAACACTGGCGAGCGCGGGGAAAGACGATCGGCTGGTGCGAATTTGGGAAATCGCGGTGAAGCAGCCTCGGCAAACATTGTCCGGCGCCGGCCAAGAAGTGCGCGAGTTGGCATTTGCCCCAAATGCGGCGGTGTTGGCTGGCAGCAACGTACTCGGATCGATCGCGCTATGGCGGTTCGACGGCACGGAACCCCCTGCCATGTTGACCGGTCACACAGACGTGGTAACCGCGTTGGCGTTTACCGCAGATGGTCTTACGCTGGCCAGCGGCAGCGACGATCGCACCGTGAAACTCTGGGACGCCGTTACGGGCCAGGAGCGTGCCACATTGGCGGGTCATTCCGATCATGTAGTAAGTTTAGCGTTCAACGCGGACGCGACCGTTTTGGCCACAGCGGCCCGCGACGGGGCGATCAAGTTCTGGCTCGCCGACCGGCGCTGAACTAACGATTCGCGACAGGTGTTTGAGTTCTTAAATTCCGAAAGGGGCCCATGTTCGCATTCAGCAAGGCGAACAGCATCACGTTCAGCGTCATTTCGACACTCGAAGTTCACCGTTGCTCAACCTACCCAGAAGAATGTAGACGAGCTTGTTGAGCGGCATTCGATATGAAGCGCCGCGACCAGCATCACCGTCCAAATACACCAGACGAAAAGACAGTGCGCGTGCTGGCCGATGAACGTAAAGAAGCGAGAGATCATGGGCGACATGGTTCTCAATTTGCCGCCGTCACGCAAGTCGAGTTTTCGCGTTCCTACCGGTATTGATGAAACGCGCAATTGTCGTGCATCTGCGGAATCGATGGGCAGGCGTCTTGGCGGAGTCGGCGCGCGGCTTCAATTACTTGAACAATTCTCCCCGGCACGATT
>JBGQCZ010000302.1:0-6648 GCA_041495645.1 Gemmataceae bacterium
ATTCGCAGCAATTCGTCGACGCCGGCGTAGATCGGAAAGCCGCTGACCGCTGCCTGCCGAATGATTCGGACGGGTCGATGAGGAAATGCCCCCCAGAGCGGCATGGTCGATCCGGGCCAGTAGGAATTGCTCGACGAGATGCTGTCGTTCCGGCTCGGCAACCACGACGACCCACGAACCACGCGAGCGCAGGCCCCAAGTGTCTCGTAACGCCAGACTCCGCAGCAAACACGGTCCAATTTCTGGAAAAAAAACTGGGTGCGCTTGACGGTTCTAGCCGAACCTGCGTACAATCTCTTTCGCGAGGCTGATCGCGTTCTGGCTAAACGTCGGGACGAAAGCGGGCGGCTTTGACAGTTTTAGGATCATTGCTCGATCCGATCCACCTCGCAATACTCAGCGCTCTCCTATCCGCGCAGATGGTCTGCGTGGTGGTGAGTGTCACTGCGGGTACTCCGCAGTGCAGTTCTTCCATTGCTCGGCTTTACGTCGGGCAGAAAGGAATGTGGCCATGTCCACAAACTACAGCATCGTTCGACAGGATCGGTTCATTGAAGCCACCCGCGACAGTGGGTACAAGGGCACTGACAGTGCTCTGTCTGAACTCATCGACAACTCGATTCAAGCCCACGCCACGGCAGTTGCAGTCGAGTTCATTACCGTTGAGTCGGCGAGCGACGGCCCAGGGAGGGCCAAGCAGCCGCGCGTTGTCGAAGTCTTGATCGCAGACAACGGACGCGGCATGGACGCTGAAACGCTACGACGATCATTGCGCTTTGGAGACAGTTCGCGGTTCGGTGACCGCACCGGGCTTGGACGCTTCGGTATGGGCCTGCCGAATGCGAGCGTTAGCCAATGCCGTCGTGTCGAGGTGTATTCGTGGCGTCGCGGTTCGAAGCCGCTGTATACCTACATCGACGTGGATGAAATCGCACAGGGCGAGTTGACGGAAGTTCCAGAGCCGGAAGAAACCGAGATTCCGGCGGCGTATACGCACCGGACTAATTCCCCATCTGGAACGCTGGTTGTGTGGCAGAAATGCGATCGGCTAGACCACGACGCCAAGGCCGACACCCTGGTTCGCACATTGCGTCCCAGCCTGGGTCGCATTTTCCGCTATTTCTTGATCCGCGATTTCGATCTTACCATCAATGGCGCGAGAGTCGGGCCGCTTGACCCGATGTACCTGATGCCGCAAGCCAGGATCGACGGCGACCCCCTTGCAACGAAGCACGGGGATACGCTCAAGGTCGAGGTGCCTCTTCCCGGCAAGCCTGGTCAGACTTCGACCATCGAGATCACGTTCTCATTGCTGCCTGAAGAATGGCACTCGAAATACAGCGGAAACAAAAAGGACGAACGTGAAGGGAACCGCGCGCGTCACATCGACACGACAGCGGGCTTCAGCATCGTGCGCGCTTGGCGAGAAATCGATGTCATCGCCAGTCCGTACCGAAAGTGGCACCACCTCCACCGATGGTATCGCGTGGAGATCCGATTCGAGCCGGAGCTCGATGAGTTGTTCGGTGTGACGCACACGAAACAGCACGCCCGCATCGTGCCCGGCACCGACTTGTCGAATCGGATGGAGGCCACCGTCAAGGCCAACGAAACGACCTTGATCGACACCATCTATGAATGGACGCGCCGTGCGTCGGCAGCTAGAGACAAAGGACCGAGCCGGGCGGAGGAAATCGCCAAGCGCCTTGCCGGACAGTTGAAGCCTGTAGAAGGGCTTGCCGACAAGTCCGCGTCAGTGATCGAAAATGAGATTGCGGCATTCGTGCAGGAGCGTGTAGCTGCTGGTTCGCCGCCCGAAGCGGCTGAGCAACTCGACAGCCGGTTGTCGCAGTGTCCGGTGATTATTGAGTTGGAGCAATTGCCCGGTGCTCCATTGTACCGGACGCGAACGGTCGGGCAGACTATCGTCGTGATGCTGAACATCGAACATCCATTCTACGAGCGGGTCTACCAGCGACTTGAAAACGATTCGCCGTTGGGAAAGACGGGTGTGGACTTACTGCTGATGTCGCTCGCGCGAAGTGAAATCGTCGGCTCTGACGAAGCGCGCGAGTGGTACGACGCCCAACGACAAGAATGGAGTCAGAACCTGAAAGTGTTCACGTCTCAGCTTCCCGAGCCTGATTCGCGAGGGGGAAAATAAACGACACGCGAAGAAGGGATATTCTGTTAATTGCCAAAGAGCGGAATGTCCCTTCTCGTTCCTTTTCAGACTTCAGGCTTGGTAGTCTAAGAGAACCAGAAGAGGAAGTATAATGTCGAGTCCGCCGAAATATGTACTCCAGGGTTCCTTCGACGTGCCACCCGAGAACTGGGCGGCTGCGAAGGAGGAGATTCGTCGTGTACTTATCGAGAAGGCCAAGAACCGGGCGATGATCCCGTACTCGGAACTGGTCGGGCTGGTTGCGTCCGTCAGTTTTGACGCCTATGACCAACGGTTGTTCGCAATCCTGGGGCAGCTTTCGATTGAGGAGCATGAGGCAGGCAGGCCTCTGCTTTCCGTTTTGGTTGTACATAAGACCGGGGACATGCAGCCAGGGGAGGGATTCTTTGAGCTTGCCGAGGCGCTCGGCCGCGACACGTCTGATGTCCTCAAGACATGGATTTCAGAACTTCAGCTAGTTTTCCAGCATTGGAATAAGTCGACTGCGGCTCATCACTGAACCGTGCAGCGCAAAGAACATGTCGTGGTTGCTAACGGAAGCACCGAGCCGCCTGGCCCGAATCTGAACTTGATTCGACCCGACTGCCACCTGATAATCAGAACAAGATCCAAAGCGAGACTGATATGGATTCAACGCTGGAAACACTGACAAAACGAGTCGAGAGCTTGGAGCAGCAAGTTGGCAAGCTCAAGGGGTCCGGCGCGAAGGATTGGCGGCGGGCGGTGGGGATGTTTGCGGACAGCGAGTTCATTCAGCAGGTGATTGCCGAGGGGCGAGCGATTCGCGATGCCGACCGTCAGGCGGCGCGTGAGGGCAAGCCGGAATGATCCTGCTGGATACGGATCATTTGTCGATCCTGCAGTTGCCCGACAGCGAGCGGCGGCGGCGATTGGTGGCGCGAATGGAGGCCGCGGCCGGCGAAAAGTTTGGAACCACCATTGTCGGCGTCGAAGAGCAAATGCGCGGTTGGCTGGCGGCCATCGCCAAAGAACGGCAGCCGCGCAGGCAAGTCGCAGCGTATCGGGAACTGGCAAGATTGTTCGAGTTCTTTTCGCATTTTCATGTCGCATTGTTCGATGACGCCGCGGCAGCGACCTACGATCAGCTCCGATCGGGAGGCGTCCGAATCGCGACCATGGATCTCAAGATTGCTTCGATATCCCTTTCCAATTCAGCTCTGCTGCTCACCGCTAACAAGCGCGATTTCGAAAAGGTTGCGGGTTTACAAACTCAGAACTGGCTGGATTGATTACGGCGCGGGATGGCGCTGGCTTGTTGCCATTGAAGCCGGTTCGGCTTGCATCATTTCGGCGCGAGTCTTGCCAAACCGAGCGTGGCCCAGGAACTGGCGGCGCAGGTGATTGGGGTCAATAGTTTCGAACTGCCGGGTGAACCGTCGGGGGTCGATCGAGAGATCATCGGCCAACTGCCGTCGGGCTTTTGCGTGGCGACCAGGAAGTCGATGGCGCGCTTGATTTCGGGTCGTTCGGCGGTGTAACCGACAAGCGACAGGACATACAGAGTTTGGCCGGTGGCATAGGCGTCGCTCTTCAATTCAGGGACCGTCTGGCTCCAGCCGCCGTCGGCGCGTTGCAGGGCAAGCAACTCGTCGATCGTGGTTTGCATCTCGGCGCGGGGCTTGCCGGAGCGACTCGCCAACAACAGCTTCAGAGCCTTGTCTTGATGGATACCGGAGGGCTTGGCAGCATCGAGCCAGGCGATCGCCTTCTTCAGCGCCACGCGCTGCGCTTCCGGCGCGTCGGGTCCGGTTTCGCCTTCGAGCGCCATGATGATCCAGGCGGCGTCGGTGGTCTGGTTTTCGTTGATCGGCGGACGCCTGAGCGTGGCAAAGAACTCCCACGAACCGTCTGGTTGCTGCTTCTTGACGATTTCCTCCGCGATGAGCTTCAGGCTTTGTTTTTGTCCGTCTTTGAGCGAGGGCAACGACCGGGCCGCGACGGCCAGGAACGGGAGCCCCATGTTCAGCCCTCGACCCTGTGGCCGCGGGTCGGGCGGATCAGCCGGATTGGGAAAGATCTTCGAGGACATCAACTTGTCCTTACTGCCCAGCAAGGACTCGAACGTATCGGCCAGGTAAGTCTTGTCGATCGCGTAGCCCTGCCGTTCGGCCTCGCTCAGCGCCCACAGCGGCATCAGCAAGTGATGACAGGCGGCACAGCCGCGCGACTTCAACCAGGCGGCGCTTTCGGTCTGCAAGTATCCGATGGCACGCTCGACCGTCTGGTGGACTTGCTTGGGTGTCGCGGCGGGAATCGGGGTCCGTTCGTCAGCGAAGGCCGGCCGAGACAAGTTAAGTCCCAAACACAACAACGCGGTCAAGAACGTGCGAGCCATTATCGATCGCCTCGCAGAAAGAATGATCGCCGGCAAACGCGAGTACCATCTTACACCGCCGCCGCGAGGTCTGCCAATGGGCGGTAGTGTTCTGTTTGGTTTGTAGTGACCGCCTTCAGGCGGTGTTTTCTCCGAACCCGCTGAAGCGGGTTACTACAAACCAATCTGAGACACTTCCCGATTCTTCTTGGCGTTGTCGCATGGCAGAACTTTTGGCCTTTCTGCGATCGTTGGCAATTCCGTAGAATCACCGTGGAATCGATGACCGCGACCGGTCTGGCAATTACTGTTTGTCTCGAGGTTCTCAGCGCCGATGGCCATTCTGCTTCAAATCACCAACGCACATAAGAGTTACGGCGATCAAATACTTCTCGACGGGGCCGAGGCCAGCTTGAGCGACAACGCCAAGGTTGGGTTCATCGGCCGAAACGGGGCCGGAAAAAGTACGCTGTTGCGCATCCTGCTGGGCGAGGAAGAACTCGACCGCGGCGACATCATCCGCCACCCGAGCTTGCGCCTGGGATACTTGCGCCAGCACGACCCGTTTTTGCCCGACGAATCCGCTCTCGACTACCTCAAGCGCGACAGCGGGGAGCCGGACTGGAGGTGCGGCGAAGTCGCCGGGGATTTCGAGTTGAAGGGCGACTACCTCAGCGGCCCCATCGCCAAACTGTCCGGCGGCTGGCAGACGCGCGTGAAACTGGCTGCCCTGTTGTTGCACGAGCCGAATCTTTTGTTGCTCGACGAACCGACGAACTTTCTCGACTTGCGGACCCAGATTTTGCTGGAGCACTTTCTGCGCAGTCATCGAGCCGGCTGTTTAATTGTTTCGCACGATCGGGCCTTCCTCACTGCCACGTGCAGTCACACGCTTGATTTGTCCCGCGGCAAATTGACGACGTTTCCCGGCAAGGTCGATGCGTTTCTGGAATTTCAGCGCGAGAAGCGGTTGCACGAAGAGCGCTCGAACGAAACGATCATGGCCAAGCGGAAACACCTGGAGGAATTCATCGCCCGGAACAAGGCGCGGGCCGCGACCGCAACGCTGGCGCGATCCAAGAGCAAGCAACTCGAACGCCTGGAACTGAACGAGATCGCCGGCGACGAGCCAAACGCCAAGATTCGCCCGCCGCAGATCGAGCCGCGCAAAGGCCCCGCCGTCCGTTGCCGCGACCTGGCCATCGGCTACCCGGAGCGCCGTATCGCCGACGAGGTGGACCTGGAAATCGAGCATGGCTCGCGCGCGGCCGTCGTTGGCGATAACGGGCAAGGGAAAACGACGTTTCTGCGCACGTTGGTGGACTCGCTCAAGCCGCTGGCCGGCGAGGTTCGTTGGGGCCACGGCTGCCAGATCGGCGCTTACGCCCAGCACGTCTACAACACGTTGCCGGAAAACTTGACGGTCCTCGACTACCTGGAGCGGGCCGGCAAGGGCAAGAAGATCCAGGAGATTCTCGACGTCGCCGGCGCCTTGTTGTTTCGCGGCTCGCACGTCGACAAGCTGATCTCGGTACTGAGCGGCGGCGAACGCGCCCGGTTGTGTCTGGCGGGTCTGCTCCTGGGCAACCACAACGTGCTGATTCTCGACGAACCGGGCAACCATCTCGATGTGGACACGGTGGACGCGCTGGCCGACGCCTTGCTGGAATATGCCGGCACCGTCATCTTCACCAGCCACGACCGGCATTTCACGCAGCGCGTCGCAACCTGCATCGTGGAAGTTCGCGACGGCCGCGTGACCAATTACAACGGCGGGTACGAAGCGTATGTGTACAAGGTGAACAAGGAGATCGAGGACGGCGAACGCGAGTTGGCGACCGAGCGCAAGAAACTTCCGGCCGCCGCGACGAAACCGACTCTGGCCGCGTCCCGCCCCGTGCAACGAAGTGACAAGGAAATCCGCAAGGAAATGAAGTCGCTGGAGCGGACAATTGCCCAGTTCGACGAACAGAAACGAATCCTCGCGGCCCAGTCCCTGCAACCGACAGACGCCGCCGAGGCGCTCCGCCTGCATAACGAACTCGTCGCTCTGACGGCCCAGCTCACCGCGGCCGAAGAGCGCTGGTGCCATCTGCAGGAAGAGATCGACGGACTGGATTGACCCTGG
>JBGQCZ010000303.1:0-6645 GCA_041495645.1 Gemmataceae bacterium
CTTCTGCAAAGACGGGGAGGGCGAGGCTCCTGCCGAGCCTTCTGCACCTGCTCGGCAGGAGCCTCGCCCTCCCGCGTCTTGGTGTCTTTGTGGTTAGCCTTCTGCACCTGCTCGGCAGGAGCCTCGCCCTCCCGCATCTTGGTGTCTTTGTGGTTAGTTACCTGTTGGTGAGCCAGCCCACGCTCTCATCTTGAATAATTGCTCGCATGGCCTCGATCCATTTGGGATGGTCATTCAGGCACGGGCATTGGTGCAGCAGTTCGCCGCCGGCGCGGCGGAATAGTTCCGCCGATTCGTGGCCAATCTCGTCGAGCGTTTCCAGGCAATCAGCGGTGAATCCAGGCGTGACCACGAACACGCGTTTCGCGCCTTGTTTGGCCAAGCGTTCGAGAATCGTGTCGGTGTAGGGCTTGAGCCACTCGTCGCGGCCAAACAGCGATTGGAACGATTGCGTAAACGCGTCCTTCTGCCAACCGAGTCGTTCCTGAAGCAGACGTGTCGTGCGCTTCACGTGCGTGGCGTACGGGTCGCCGCGTTGGGCATACTTGATTGGAATTCCATGGAAGCTGATCACGTGATGATCGGGCTTCCACGCGAGTTTTGTCAACTCATCGTTCACAACGGCCGCGACCGCGTCGATGTACGCCGAGTGCGCATAATACGGCGGGACAATTCGCAGGGCGGGCACGCGCCGCTCCTGAGTCAAAATGTGGAACAGGGAATCGGTCGCCGACGCCCACGTCGTCGCCGAGTATTGCGGGTACATCGAGAACACAATCAGCCGGTCGATTCCGGCAGCGATCAATTCGCGGACCGCATCACGTAGCGGCGGATTGCCGATTTGCATGCCGAAACGAACCGGCACTTCCGGCATTGCTTGCTGCAACAACTCCGCCTGCCGCCGCGTCCAGTGGAGCAGCGGCGAGCCGGTTACGGGATCCCAAATGCGCTGGTATTTGGCGGCGGATTGCTTCGGCCGGCGCGGCAGGATCAGGAAGTTCAAGACGAACCACCACAGCCAGCGTGGGGCTTCGATCACGCGCGGGTCGGACAGGAATTGTCGCAAGTAGACGCGAAGTGCGGCAGGAGTCGGAGCGTCGGGCGTGCCGAGTTGAATCAACAGGACGGCGGTGGATGACATCAGGAATCAGGGGTCAGGAATCAGGAGTCAGAAAAAGGGAACAGCAGTCGGGTTCCCTGACTCCTGATTCCCGACCCCTGACTCCTGGATTGGTCACGCTTTCTTCTTGCATTCGGCGCCTTCCTGGGCGTCCTGCTTCTCGGTGATCTTGCCATCGCCGGCCTTCAACGCGGCGGAGCGTTCGGCGTTCATCGGCGTGAAGTTCGCCCATTGAGCCGGCACATTGGCCTCGACGAAGATCGCTTCAACCGGGCATTCCGGCACGCACGCTTCGCAGTCGATGCAATCCACCGGGTCGATGTAAAGCATTTTCTCGTCCTGGTAGAAGCACTCCACCGGGCAGACGACCACGCAATCGGTGTACTTGCAATCCCAACAGGGTTGGCAAACGGTGTGAGTCATGGAAAAGTGTCCTTTCTCGTTATGTGCAACGTCCGCTTTATTTTAGCCGCACTCGCCCGAATTTCCGACCTCAGAAACCAACTGGCGGTTCGATGAATCAATAGCAATTGAGAGCGTGGCTGTCCAGCCGTAGCCCATGTTTTCAAACGGCGATTCAGCCCGCCTTCGCCGTCAAGTTCGTACCGACCAGCCGCTCGTGGACAACCCGGCAAAGCGCTTCCTCCGCATCACGTCTGGTCTCATGGCTCGGCCAATTGACGGGAGACGGGAACCACGGACCAAAATCCGAAGGCAGAATGCAATGCGACGGCACAACCCACGTGGCTGCCGAGTTCTCGATGTACCAGTCGTGCGTTTCATAGGCCTTAATGATCGAGCTTTTCTTCCAATCGTACGGCCACTTCAGGTGCTCGCCCATCCAACGGTAGCCGGCGGCACGCCAATCGCCGCGTTCCTCCAGCCAATCCGCGAATACCAGCCGCAAGCTGGAATTACCCGGTTCGGCATCGAGTGCGGCATGGAAGGCGGCTTCATCCGTCATGGCTTTGGTTCCGATCGAACGCGGATCAATCCCGTGATCACGCCGACCCAGCGGCTGCCCGCAATCAAGAGCAGCGTAGCAACGCTGATCATCACGAAAAGGGTCATGGCTACCGTCAAGTACCCCGCGGCCGTACCCGTCTTTACCTGCGCAAAAACTATTTTCGTCCCCGCGGTCATCGTCGTACTGATCACGAATAACATCGGCAGCAGCGTGACCCACGCATACCGGGCGCGGCCCGAATTGATGAGCAAGGTCGTGACCAACGCCAGGGCCAGCACCGCAAGCAGCTGATTGGCGATGCCGAACATCGGCCAAATCGTGGAAATTGAGCCCGTCCACACCAGCGCCGCCCAACCAAACGTCACCAGGAACGACGTCAGCACCGCGCCCGGCAGCCAATCGGTTCGCTCGAATCGCGGGATGATCTTCCCGAGCGATTCTTGCAGCAAGAAGCGGGCGATGCGCGTACCGGTGTCGATGGTCGTGAGAATGAACAGCGCCTCGAACATGATCGCGAAGTGGTACCAATACTTCACGAAGCTCTCGGCCGAAATGCCGACATTCGACAGGGCATCGGTGAATATCACCGCCATGCCGACGGCCAACGTGACCCCCCCGCCTGTCCGGCCGCGCAGCACTTCTCCGCCGACCATCTTTTCGATTTCCGAAAGATCGCGATCCGCCACCGGTAACTGGTGCGGATCGCGCACGCCGACCGTGTGCAGTTTTTCCCGCTCGCGCACACGTTCGTCGATGCGTTTGAGCGAATCGGCATATTTTCCGCTCGCCTGATCCGCGAGCGGTGTGTTGATTGGGAAATAGTGCGTGGCCGGGCCGAGCGCTGCGGCGGCCAGCAAAGCGACCATGCCCACGATGCCCTCCATCAACATGGCGCCGTAACCGATCGGCCGAATATGGCTTTCCTTGTCGATCATTTTCGGTGTCGTTCCCGACGAGACCAGCGCATGGAAGCCGGAGATCGCCCCGCACATCACGCAAATGAATACGAATGGAAAAATACCGCCTTTGAATGTCGGCCCGCCGGACATGAATTCCGTCTCGAACGGCGCCGCCTTCAACACTGGGTTGGCGGCAAACAGTCCGACGATGAGCAAAGCAATGGTGCCGATCTTCAGAAAGCTCGACAGATAATCGCGCGGGCACAGCAACATCCAGACAGGCAAAACCGAGGCGACGAATCCGTACGCCGCGAGCGCGAAGGTGGTCGCATCTCTCGATAGCGAGAAATAGTCGCGCAGCGGCGAGTGCGGAATCCAACTTCCCGCCACGGTCGCCGCCAACACGAGCGCGGCGCCGATCAGCGAAGCCTCCAATACCTTGCCCTTGCGAATGCGGTACATGTACAGGCCTACGAAGAGAGCGATCGGAATGGTGCAGGCGATCGTGAACATGCCCCAGGAGGAGCCGGGCACCAACAATACTGTCTTTTCGGGAAGGGACCAGACGGTCGGGCCGGGATCCATTCCCATCCATATGCCATCGCCAATCAAGAGCGCACCATCGGGCAACTTAATCCCGAAAGAATCGCCCCACGCAGCGGCTTTGTGCGGATCTTCGCCAGGAAATGCCAGACGCGCGCCCGCAGGCACCTCATACTTGCCCGGGCTTGATGCAGCTTTCAATTCGTCATTGTCTGCGAGAACCAATTGACCCCCTTTGGGCAGAACCAGTTCCTCGCCGCCGAGGGCGTTCACCACGACGATGCCAAGCCCTGCCAACGCGATGATGACGATGAACAAAATGGCCAACGACGTGACGATGGCCGCGGGGCGGCCGAGTTCCGTCAACGCGATCTGCGCCAACGATTTGCCGCCACGGCGCACCGACGCGGCCATCACCAGCATGTCCTGCACCGCCCCCGCCAGGCAAACTCCGATCACCAGCCAAAGCAGACCCGGCGCGTAACCCCATTGCATCGCCAAAACCGGTCCGATGAGCGGACCAGCGCCGGATATGGCCGCGAAATGGTGCCCGAACAGCACCCATTTGTTCGTGGGATGGTAATTCTGACCGTCGTTGAATTGATGGGCCGGCGTCGGGATCGAATCGTCGAGCGCCGCCACCTTGGCCGCCAAGAAGGCGCTGTAATAGCGATACGCGATCGCGAGCAGACACAGCACGCCGAGCAACAATGGCAACGCCCGCACCTGCTCGCCGCTCTGATAGCGCTGAATCAGGACCAAGACGCACACGCCCGCCAGCGCGAACGGCAGCAAATGGCCGAACACGCGCACGATGGCCCAGCCTGTTGAGAATGAGCGAGGAACAGAGGAGGTGATTGACACGCGAGAATCCTCAATCACTTTCGTTCCGTCAGAAACGCCAGCAAGTCCAGGAACTCCTGCTTGGTCATTTG
The DNA here is from genome assembly GCA_041495645.1 of Gemmataceae bacterium. Taxonomy (GTDB): domain Bacteria; phylum Planctomycetota; class Planctomycetia; order Gemmatales; family Gemmataceae; genus JBGQCZ01. The sequence goes on from JBGQCZ010000303.1 coordinate 4,465, forward strand.
ATTCGCCAGGTCGTCTGGCATGAGCGATTTCGTTTGGGCGGAGCGCTCCTCAATCTGCGTGCGGTGGATCTTCTCGATCTTCCCCTGCGCGTCGCCGATCAACACGAAACTGTCGAACGTTTCACCGAGCAACAATCCCACGCGTTCCTTGCCGTCGCGCGTCAGCACTTTCCACGCCGTGTACATCGGCGCGATTTCCTTGCTCGGCTCGAGGATCGACTCGATGAACTTGTCGCGATTCGAGGAACGGCCGATGAACGACAAGTCCGGGCCAACGATCCCACCGCGATTGTCGACGCGATGGCATTTGGCGCAACCCGGTCCCTTGGGATGAAAGAACACCCGCTCGCCGTCTTGGGCGCTTCCATCGCCATTTTTCAGCGATTCCTTCCACCCAGCGATCGTGCGGAACTTGTCTTGTGAGCTCGGCCTATATGAACGTAGCGTGAAACCGTATTCGGCCATCAAATCGAGGTCGATCATAATTGGTTCCAGACCTTTGGCGTAGTCATCCAAACTCTTCGCGACCGCTTCAGTCTGTTTCTTCACGCCGCGAAGCGAACGCAAGGCATCGATACGAAGGTTCTTATTTGCAAGCAGACTGACGAGTAGTTTCTGCACGCTCTCGTTGCTGTCGGCGAACGCACCCAAACCGGCGACAGCCCAAGCTCTGTGTGCGCTTGACTCGGATTTGTCAGCCGCGATTTGTTGCAGTAAGGAATGAGCGGAACTATCCCCACGCACCACCAGGGTGCGCAGGACTTCGCGTCTGAGGGACTTATCTGGCGACTTGAACAAATCAGCAAGCAGGTTCACTGCCAACAGCGGGTGATCCGGCCGCAGTGAGCGCAGAGCCAAGGTGCGAAATAGTACGGGCTGTGCGGCATCCTTTAGAATGGCCGCGACATAGTCTTCGCCCGCCGTTTCATTTTTCGGTCCACCGGGCTTTTTGCCGTCCAGCAATTCGCGGGCCGCCAGCCAGGCCTCGAAAAGCTCGCGGGTGACGGGCGATTTCGACGCCGCGGCTTCGAGCTTTTCCGCGAATGCGGTCAGCTTTTCTTCCGCCACCCACTGAATCGCCGCCCGCCGAATCCCCGGCTCGGGATCGGCCAGAAACTCCCCAATCGACTCTCGAGCTTCGGCATCTCCCGTCCGCCGCAGAGCCAGTAACAATCCCAACCTGTGTGCCGCTTGCGGCTTTGCGGACAGCGACTCGATCAGCATCTTTGAATTGCCCGTTTTGCCCAACGTCTTGATCGCCGCGCTGACTAGGAACGGATCGGCATCGGCCAGCGTGGGGATGATATCTCTGAGAGAGTCGGGCGATTGCAATTTCAGGATCGCTGCCATCCTCCGTTCCGGCGATGGGTCAGTTAGCCATTTCGGTGGAGGTTGATCAAGCCGCTCGCGAGGGTATTTCACGGTTGGCCGATATGAGCCTTGGAGGGGCCCGTGCAATCGCCAGATTCGTCCTTTGCCGTGGACCGGATACGACTTGTCGACCCAGTCGTTGAAAACGAGCGATCCGTCGGGCGTCAACGCGATCGCCACCGGGCGAAAATTCTCATCGCCGCGAATGATGACTTTCGGGGTTGCCGAAAAGCTTGCACCCCTGGGCGACAGATTGAACGCTTCGACTGTGTGATCGCCCCACGAGGTCACGAACAGTTTGCCTAAGTAGTCGCTCGGCAGATTGCCCATTTCGTATTCGAGCACCCCGCTCGGCGCTTCCGAAGTGCCGGCGACCATCGGCAGCGTGCCGGGCAATTCGCCGTCCCAGCACTGGAAGGGGTGCGTGCCTTTTCGGCCGTAGCGGAAGCGATAGCCAAAGTCGCCGCCCTGAACCGCGTGAAGTAGGCGGCAAGGACCGCGCGCGTCCGGATCGTTATCGACGACGAACAGCCGGCCTCTGGAATCGACGCAATGGGCGAATGGATTCCAGAAGCCGGTGCAAATGCGCGAGACGTGCGAACCATCGGGCCGGCAGCGAAACATGCTTCCGCCTTCGCCGCCGCCGGTGAGCATCGATCCGTCGCTGCCAATCAGCTTGTACGATTCGCCCAGGTTCTCGCCGAGTCCGAAGATCAAGTCTCCGTTCAAGTCCCATGTGAACCCGCACAAACCGTTGTGCGGGTAGTTGCCCTTGGTTTCGAGTCTGACGATGACCTTGCGCTCAGTTTC
>JBGQCZ010000304.1:0-6638 GCA_041495645.1 Gemmataceae bacterium
ATTTCGCTCGGCTACCAGCACCGGGGCGCGGAGCGAACTCTCGTCGGCGGGCCAAACAAGCGCACCGCCCACACTCTGGAAACCGTGGCCGGCGACACCACGATCGGCCACGCGACGGCCTATTGCCAGGCGGTTGAAGCACTCACCGGTTGCCAGGCGCCGATTCGCGCTGATGCCCTCCGCGGTGTCGCGCTGGAATTGGAGCGCTTGGCCAACCACACGGGCGACCTGGGCGCGCTGGCCGGCGACGTGGGCTACTTGCCGACCGCGTCATTTTGCGGACGCCTTCGCGGCGACTTTTTGAACCTCACCGCCCTGATTTGCGGCAGCCGCTTTGGCCGCGGACTGGTTCGCCCCGGCGGAGTCATGTTTGACCTGGACGAAGACCGCAGAAATCAATGCCTGGAGCGCTTGGAGTCAGCCTACCGCGACGTCGAAAACGCGGCGAATTTGCTGTGGAACTCCGCCTCGGTTCAGGCCCGCTTCGAGGACACCGGCGCGATCGAAACGGAAACGGCGCTTGCGCTTGGCATGGTCGGCCCCGCCGCCCGCGCCTGCGGCCTCGAACGCGACGTCCGCCACGATTTCCCGACCGGCATCTTTCGCTTCGCCCAGGTGCCGATCTCCACCTGGGCCACCGGCGACGTCTTCGCCCGCGCCTTCGTGCGCTGGCTGGAAATCCAACGCTCCGTCGCGTTCATCAAGGACCAACTCATGGGTTTTCCCGACGGGCCAATTCTCGCCGCCGTAGGGCCAATGCGGCCCGAACAGTTCACCGTCTCGCTTGTTGAAGGCTGGCGCGGCGAAATCTGTCACGTGGCGATGACCGATGCGCAAGCTCGCTTTTCGCGCTACAAGATCGTGGACCCGTCGTTCCACAATTGGACCGGCCTGGCCATGGCGCTGCGCGATCAGCAGATTTCCGATTTTCCGCTATGCAACAAGAGCTTCAATCTGTCGTACTGTGGTCACGATTTGTAGGGAACTGCGATGATTCAAGTTTCGCTGGCGCGACTGAAACAAGGACACCGAACGATCGCCTATCCGGCGCAAGAGCCAACGCTGCCGGATCGCTTCCGCGGTCTGCCCGTGGTCGATGCCTCAAAATGCCCTGACGGCTGCCGGGCCTGCGCCGAAGCCTGCCCGACCGACGCCATCACGATCGATGGCGCCGGGCTGCGGCTCGACCTGGGTCGCTGCCTGTTCTGCACCGATTGCGTGGAAGCTTGCCCGGAGGGCGCGATCAGCTACACGCAAGAGTATCGCTTGGCGACCCGGACGCGCGAGGATCTGAACATCGCAGGCCAGACGCTGAAACTCGCCGAGGCGCTCGAACGAAAGTCGCGACGACTCTTCGGCCGCTCGCTCAAACTGCGCCAGGTCAGTGCCGCCGGTTGCAACGCCTGCGAGGCCGACCTGAACGTGCTCAGCACCGTCGTCTTTGACCTTGGGAGGTTCGGCATCCAATTCGTTGCCTCGCCCCGGCATGCGGACGGCATCGTCGTCACTGGCCCGGTGAGCGAGAACATGCGCTCGGCCCTGCTGGCCACATACGCCGCGGTCCCGGCCCCCAAGCTGGTCATCGCCGTGGGCGCGTGCGCCATCAGCGGCGGTCCGTATGTGGACAACCCCGAGGTCCACAACGGCTGCGCGTCGGTGTTGCCCGTGGACCTCTTCATCCCGGGATGCCCGCCGCATCCCATGACAATTCTCGATGGCCTGCTCCGACTTCTAGGGCGCGTGGAACTTCAAAGGCCAAACTTACCGACAACGTAAGCGCTTGGATGCGGAGCGTTCCGAAGAACTTCAAGGCGCGAACATGGCTGGGACCACGCACCGTCCCGTTGAAGTACAGAGCCGTGCGTCCTACGTCGTGTGCGAATGTGGGATATGCCTTCGGGTATGCCCATTCCGACCTCGAAGACGGTCCAGAATGGGCTAGGCCGAACTATGCCCTTATACTCCCCTTGGCAGCACGCGAATCCCAAGCAATCGTTTAGGAATAATCGTCGCTGGGATGTTCTGAGGTATTCCAGCTTTGTTGCAGAGGTTGGAGTGGTGGTAGGCACACGATTGGAACATCTCGTAGTTGAGAACCCCGAACGAGGTTTCAAGACCGGTGCAATCAACCGCTCTGCCACCCCTCCATGCGGGCATTTTCGCACTTTGGTCGTGCTACACCAAGGGCCTTTTCGCGACCGCTTCCAGCGCGATGCCGACTTTGGCCCAGCCGTAGAAGAGCAAGTCCACCGGCGGGCGGATAAGACGTTTCAGGAATGACTCGCGAGCTGCGGGTCGAGGTTCGCGTGCTGGCGCGGAATCGAGCGGCGCGTCGTACGCGGCAGTGATGGTGCTTTTCGTTCGACAGCCGACAAGGTTTTCCCATTTCAGCCCACCGTAGGTCGAGGCCAACCGCACATTCAAGCCTGCGCTCTTGAGCAACTGCGTGAATGATCGCGGCGTAAAGTAGTTCAAATGTTGCGGCGGAGTGTTGTGCTCGAAATCGTCTTTGCCGAGCAGGATCGACAGGCAGCGATAGTTCGGGACGTTGGCGTAGAAGAACCCGCCGGGCCGAATGACGGCGTGGATTTGGGTGAGAGTCTGTCGCGGATTGGGGAGATGCTCCAGCACCTGGTTGGCGCACACGATGTCGAAATGGCCGGGCGGAAATACGCCGTCGGCCAGCGAGCCGATGAAGACGTTTTCGAAGCCTCGCCTTTGGGCGGCTTCGCGGCACCAGTGGCCGAGTTCGATGCCGCTGGCCTGCCAGCCGCGGCGGGCGGCGCGCTCCGCGAAGTACCCTGCCCCACAGCCAAAATCCAACAACCGGCCGCGATTGGGCAAGTAGCGTTCGAGCAGATCGAGAATGCGGTCCTGCTGCCGCTCGACATCCGCGTTTTGAATCCGCGAATAGAGTCGGATCAATTCTTCGACATCGCGAACGGCGTAGATGCGCGTGAGTTCTTCTTCGCTCGGCTGCGGATTGACGAAGACAAAACCGCAATCGCGACAGCGCTCCAAACCATACCCGGCGACCGTGCGCTCTGGCCGGCTTTCGCCGTGCCGGCAGATCGGACAATCGATCCGAATGAGGTCGGCCGCATTCATCGCGTTGTTGCTCCGCACCGAGTCAGCAACTTTAGCATTCGATCGGTGTAGTCGTCCCAACGGTGGCGCTTGATCACCACTTGTCGTGCGGTCGTACCGACTTCATTAAGGCGTTCGGGGTCGCCCAACAACTCCGCCAGAATCGCCGCGAAATCCGGCTCGTCACGCGCCAGGAATCCCGTCCGGCCTAGTTCGATGATCTCGTGATTCGCGTTGCGATACTCTTTGCCATCGGCGCGAATCGAGAGTGCAGGCAATCCGTGGCTCATCGCTTCCAGCAAAACGAGCGGAGCGTTTTCGAGTTTTGACGGCAAAAGGAACAAATCCGCGCGGCGATAGAAGAAATCGACATCGGTGCGCTGACCGTGAAACTTGATGCGTTCGCCGAATCCGCTGGTTTGAGCTTCGGCTTCAAGCCGGTTTCGCGCTTCGCCATCGCCGACAATGTCGAGCGCCCAGGCGAGATTCGATAACGGCGCGAGCATTCGGAAGAGCAGCGAAACGTTCTTGGTTTCCACTAATCTGCCAAGTGAAAGCAGGCGAATCGGACCAGGTGCGTGCCGCTCCTTCGTTGTGTCGGGAATCGGCACGGGCGCCGGCAGTACTTCGAAGCGCGGATGGATCTTGCTCCCGTGATACTCGCGCATCGCTTCGCAAGCAGTTTGCGTGAATCGAACCGTCGTAGACGCTTCGTTGAGCGCTCGTCGTTCAAGCCAGGCATAGCTTCGAACGGTCAGGTGTTTTTGCAACCGAGAACGAAATGGGTAGGTTTCGACTTCCATCGGCGCGACGAGGGCGTGCGGTAAATACACGAAAGGAACGCGCGGAAAGCGCCTGCGATGCATCCACCAGAGGGGCAAATCGCTGACGACCGCAACGTCTGGATGTTCCAACGGCAATCGTGGCGGAGCGAAATAATCCGCGACCAGGCGCAACGGCATGGCGAACCGCCAAAGCGCGGGCCAGTTGCCGAATGCCGGCCGCGGCAGGCGATGGGCCTTGGCGAGCGCGTCGAGAGTGGCCTCGGCGGCGTGGCAAATGAGCGTAACCGACTGACCGCGCTTCGCCATCTGCCGGCACAATTCCGCCGTGTGCACAGCGGCCCCGCCGGATTGGTTGGCTTCCTGCGCTAGCAGATGAATGCGCAAGGAGAAGTCTCGCGGATCGGCGTTTATGCCACGCGTGGCTGAATCGGAACCAAATAATGCAACGGGTCGTACGTCGGGCCAAGTCGGTAGGCGTGCAGCAGTGCCAATTGCGAACCGCACATCATGAGCATGTACGGCAACTCGAAAATCTCAAGCGACAGGAACAAGCTACCGAAGCAAAACGCGGCAAGGGCAGCCTCAATTCCCGACGCCATGCCGTAGTAAAGCCGGCTTTCCGGATCATCGAGCCCGCGCGTGGCCTGGCGCACGTAGCGCAATTCCCGCCAAACGGTCAACAGCAGCAGTAAATACACACCGAGGCCGACGAAGCCGTTGTCGGCGGCGATCTGCAGGTAAGTGCTGTGAATGGTGCGGCCTTCCATGTCGGCGCCGTAGCGGTGCGAATACAGGTTTGAATTGCGCACGCCGACGCCGAAAATTGGATAGTCGGAGGCGATCTTGAGTGCGGCGGTCCAACTCATGAACCGCGACTTGGCGCTGTCGTCCAGTTCGTGCGCGGTTTCAATGGAAAAGAAGCGGTCTTGAATCTGTTTTCCGGCGGTCAAGTAAATCAGCGGGGGACCGAGCGTGACGAGCCCGATGAGCAGCCATTTCCGATAACGGCTGCGCAAAACCACCAGGGGCGCGATGACGATCAGTGAAAGCATGGCCCCGCGGCTGAAGGTCATTTGCACGGCGTGAATCGCCGCCGGAATCGCCAGCAGTGCCAGCCAGCGCCATCGGCTCGTCAGCGATTCGAACATGAAATAGAACAGCGGCACCGACATCGCCAACATCAAGCCCGCGCCGTTGTTATCCAATCCGCCATGCCCGTAAAAGTAAATCTTCAGGTAGCCGGACTTGAGATAGTCGAGGTTGATCTCGAAACACAGATACGCCAGCGTTATGATCGCGCAGACCATGAGCATGCGAATTTCGTAAACCGTTCGGATGATCACCGCCGAGGCCGCGAACATCAAAACGATTTTCAGGTATTCCATGAACCACCGATGGGCAACTTCCTGGTTCAGCGCGAGGACATAAGTGACAAAGATCCAAGCGCCGAAGACAAGCATCATGTAGTGACCGTTGCCAAAGTGCGGCCGTTGCGGAGTGGGAGAGCGGCGATCCGGCAGTCCGCCGATTGCCAACAAGAAGCCGGCCAGCAGCGTCGCGAGGCCGACGTAATACGACCACGACACGCCCTCGGGCATCGCCCAATCCCACAATTCTTGCGGGCGCAAGATGCCAAAGACGTAATAGATGATCACTCCGCAAAGCGGATTGACGAGGAACACTCCAAAGGTGCCGACGGCGGTGAGCGCCAGCACCAATAACAACTGCTTCGTCACGAAGGGCCTCGTTGCAATCCCGCGAGCGCGGCCTGCGCGGCGGCGGACCACGTGTGCCGAGCGAGCACCCAGGCACGCGCCTCCGACCCAAGTTTGCCGCGCTTTTCGGCATCGGTCCACAAGTTCGCGACGGCATTCACCCATTGCCGCGGCGAGCGGGCAACCGCGACCGGCAGTCCGCCGCGTGTATCCAAGCCCACGCAGCCTTGCGGGGTCGACACGATCGGCATGCCCAAAGCCGCGGCTTCGAGCAGCTTGTTCTTGATTCCGCCCCCGCTCACGAACGGCATGACCGCGACCTGGTGCTTTCGCACTTCCGAGCGAATGTCCGGCGCGTCGGCGATCACCGAAACCCCATCCCGCTCCAGTGCTCGAACCGGCGCGGTCGGTGCAAAGCCGTAGATCGAAAACCGTGCGTCCGGCGCGGAGCGCCGGAGATTCGGCCACACCTTTCGACAAAACCATTCCAGCGCCTGAATGTTGGGCACGGCATCGAGGCGGCCCCAAAAAACGCAACTGTGCGGCGTCAGGGGCTCATTACCGGGCCGAAACCAATCGCCGTCCACGCCGTTGGTGACGACATCGGCGGCCCGCGCGCCGGCGATCCAGCGTATGGCTCTCGCTTCAGCGCCGGATACGACCCAGGCACGATCATAACATCGCGCGAATGCCCGCTCGTAAAGCGCCGCGACCAGAGCTTCAACCAGGTGCCGCCAGGTTCTCGGCCGCAACAGCTTCAGCATGGATAAATGATGCCACGCATATTCGTCGGCGGCGTACCAAATACGCGCCGGTCCATGCACGGCGGCGAGGCAGGGCAGCAAATCAAGTCCCGCCGCCACCACGACGTTCGGCCGAACCGACTCGACAAGCACACCGGTCGCGTCGATCCACGACTGCTCGATTCCCCAATAGCGCAAGAAGCGACGTTGAAAATAGGACAGCTGGATGCTTGGGCCATGTCTCGGTTTGGGAGGGCGAGGCTCCTGCCGAGCCTTCTGCACAGGCTCGGCAGGAGCCTCGCCCTCCC
>JBGQCZ010000305.1:0-6617 GCA_041495645.1 Gemmataceae bacterium
GCTATTGACCACGACCCGATTTGCCCGGCGGATGGTTTGCACGTCCACTTCGGCCTTGCCCAGATAATTCGAGCCAATGACGTTCAAATGCGTTCCTTCGGATAGCCACTCGCCTTGCAAAATCGGCTCGCGGGCGCTCGTGGCGGTGATGACGATGTCCAGCCCTCGCACCGCGTCCTCCGGCCGCGCTACCGGCACGACTTCGACGCCGCAAACCTGACTCATCTCGGTCGCGAAGGTCTTGCGATTTTGCTCGTTCGGGCTAAAGACGTGGACGCTCTTGATCGGCCGGACCTTGCAAATGGCTTCAAGCTGCGTTCGCGCTTGCTTGCCGCTGCCGATAATGCCGGCGGTTGTGGAATCGGTTCGGGCCATGTATTTCGTGGCTACGCCGCTGGCGGCCCCGGTCCGCACCTGGCCCAGGTAATCCGCTTGCATCCAAGCCAGGTGGTCGCCCGTCTTTCCGTCGAACAAATGAAAATGAAACTTTGCCCCGCGTTTGGTCGTCACGTAGGCCTTGAAGCCGAGCACACCGAGCGTCTTTCCCGCCGCTGACATCACATGCAGCATCGCATGATCGGTCTGGCAGCGCGAACGCGGAATGTTGACGGCTTCTTCCAGCGACAGCTTTTTCAGGCCCAATTCGACGGCTTCGAGCGCCATGTCCATCGTCAGCACTTGGCGAACGTCGTCTTCGGTGAGATAGAGGACCGGCATGTCGATCTCGCAGATTAAGCCGTGAGTTTGCCGCGCAACCACAAATCGAGCCGGGCCAGGCCGCCTTCGATCTGTTCGGGTGTGGTGGCGAAGGACATGCGCACGAAGCCCTCGCAGCCGAAGGCCGAGCCTTGCACGAGGCTCACATGCGCGACTTCGAACGCCGCCTTGCAGAAACCCGCCGAATCGGTGAACGGCCCGCCCGCGAGCGGTTTGCCGAAATGCGCCGACACGTCGAAGAACGCGTAAAACGCGCCATCGGGCTTGACGAAGCGAATGCCGGGAATCTCGCTCAGCCGCCGCGCTACTAATTCTCGGCGCTTCGCGAACTCGGCCCGCATCTGGGCGACGCAATCTTGCGGACCGGTCAACGCCGCCAGCAAGGCATACTGGCTTATGCTGCTCGGGCAACTCGTTTCCTGGCTTTGGATATTTCCCATCGCGTCGATAAGCGGTTTCGGGCCGACGGTCCAGCCCATCCGCCAACCGGTCATCGCGTAACTCTTACTCGCGCCGCTGATCGTGAGTGTGCGCTCGGCCAGCTTGGGACGCAGAGTCGCGAAGCAAGTCGGCTTGGCATCGCCGAAGGTCAATTGCTCGTAAATCTCGTCGCTCAACACGGCGAGCAGTGAATCGAGCACCACGTCGGCGAGTTTTTCCAATTCAGCGCGTGTGTAGACGCTGCCGGTCGGGTTGCACGGCGAATTCAACATCAGGAGCTTGGAGCGCGGGGAAATCGCCTTGCGCAATTGCTCGGGCGACATTTTGAATCCGCTCTGCATCGTGGTCGGCACCAGCACGGCCGCGGCACCGGTCATTTCGACCAGTTCGCTATAGCTCACCCAATATGGCGACGGGATGATCACTTCATCGCCGGGACCGACGGTCGCCGCCAGGGCATTATGGATCGAATGTTTGGCGCCGTTGGAAATCACGACCTGATCCGGCGCGACCTCGAAGCCGTGGAACGACTTGTACCACGAAGCGACGGCTCTGCGGACTTCGAGCAACCCGCTGGTCGGCGTGTAATGAGTGTGGCCGGCTTTCATGGCCGCCTCGGCGGCGGCGCAGATGTGGGCGGGCGTGTTGAAATCCGGCTCGCCGAGGCTGAAATCGAACACCTGCACGCCCTTCGCCCGCAGTTCGCGAGCCTTCGCCCCGGCCGCCAACGTCGCCGACTGCTTCACCGATGCCGCCAATTTCGAGATCGCAATCATGTTCCCGTTCAACTCCTGATTAGAATCATTCCGGCGAATATCATACCGGAACGGCCAATTATGGCGAGCGTCGCGGCGGGCGAGGGATTGCCTTGAGAATCGCGCATTTCGTTCAACGCTACCCCCCAGCCCTCGGCGGATCCGAAGCCTATTTCCAGCGCTTGAGCCGGCATCTCGCGAATCGCGGACACGAAGTTTCCGTTTGGACCACCAATGCACTAGACCTCGACGCCTTCTGGTCGGTTCACGGCCGAACGCTGCCCGCCGGAGAATCCATCGACGGCGGTGTGACGGTGAAACGCTTCCGCTGCCGCCGCTGGCCGCTGCGCCGCTACATGCTCAAACTACTTTCGTTGTTTCCGGGAACGACCTGGAAGAGCATGACGATGCCCTGCAATCCAATCGCCGTCTCGATGTGGCGCGCCGCGGGGCAAAGCACTGAACCCGTCGATATCGTCCATGCCACCGCGTTCCCGTATGCCTGGCCGATTGTCTGCGCGCAACGGTTGGCGCTGCGAATGAAGGCGAAATTCTTCATCACGCCGTTCCTGCACCTCGGCAGCCCCGACGTGCCCAACGATCCGGCCCGTCGCCAATATCTCGCCCCGCATTTGCAAGCTCTTTTGCGGCATGCCGATGGCGTCTTCGTGCAGACGCCGTCGGAACGCGCCGCTGTGCGCGACATCGGCATCGCCGATGGTCGCATCATTCTTCAAGGGATGGGCGTCGATCCGTCGGAATGCACCGGCGGCGACGGCGTAAGCGTCCGCCGCGGTTGGGGCATCGCCGACGATGAAGTCGCGGTCGGCCACCTGGCGAATTTGAGTTACGAGAAAGGCAGCGTCGATTTATTGCTGGCCGCGCAGGAAGCCTGGAAGCAGGGCGCGAAGTTTCGCATCGTACTGGCCGGCCCGAGCATGCCAAATTTCCGCCGCCTGTGGTTGATGTATCCCGAGAAGCAACGCGTCACGCTGGCCGGCGTCTTGACCGATCAGCAAAAACGCGATTTCTTCGCCGCAATCGACGTGTTCGCCTTACCGAGCAAGTCGGATTCATTCGGCCTCGTGCTGCTCGAAGCCTGGTGCAACGGGAAGCCGAACATCGCCTACCGCTGCGGCGGAATCGCCGACGTGATCCGACACGAACAGGATGGACTTCTCGTGAAATGCGGCCCGAGCGATCGCGTGGTCTTGCCAAATATCAAGGAATTCGCGGTGGAACTGGCCCGTCTGGTGGGTGATGCGCAATTGCGGAGCCGCCTGGGAGAGGAAGGACGGAAACGAGCGCTACGCGAAATGAAGTGGCCCGACAAGCTAGCGATAGTCGAACAGGCGTATGAGGGATACTTGGGGGGCGCGATGAAAGCACCCGTCACGTGGCCTCAGACGCTACGATGATCACCCGCGAATGTTCCAGCAGCTTCACGGATGGATCGAGGGGACGAACCAGACCATTCTCAACGACACCGGCAACAGCAACTGGGTGCCGACGAATTCGACCGATGTGTGCTTCCATTGTCGAGGGAACAGCATCGGGCGGCACGGCGGGAGGCGCCAGTTTCGGCTCCGCCGCGATCTGCTCATCTCGGACTCGACGTGAAGCGCTTCGCGGGTCAATCTCAGGATTGGTCATTCTGTTCTCCCCGATACCAAACGCTTCAAATCTCACAGTCCGCACCACGCAGCAAAGAATACTACTCCGGCAAAGACTAAGCAATACACGCCGAAGATCGCCCAGCGTCCACCTTCGAGCAGCGCCGACAGCAATTTCAGCGCGAGCAAGCCCGAAATGAACGACAGCACCATGCCGGCCAGGCCCGGGAGCAACAAGTCAACGAGGTGCGCGTCCGCCGCCTCCGGGCTCGTCAGCAGTTTCCACGTTTGGCGGACAACCAATGGCGGAGTCAGCACCACGGCGAGGGCGAAACTGAACTCCTCGGCGAACCGGCGCGGCAGTCCGCACATCAGAGCCACGGAAATAGTCGCTCCGGAACGCGAGAATCCACGGAATGGCAGGCACAGGCCTTGCACCAGACCGATCAACGTCGCGACGCGCGGCGCCAGCTTGCCATCGCCGGCGATTCGACTGAACCGGCTCGAAACCAGAATGAGCAACCCCGCTGCCGTCAGCGCGCCGCCAATCAGCGGCAGGCTCTTGAACAATTGCTCCACTTCGCCCTTTTCGTGGCCAAGCATCTTCTCCAAGACGACCCGTTCGATCAGAAACTGCAAGCCCAGTCCGAGGATTCCCGTGATTGCCGTCGCGAGAATGATCATCCACACAAACCGCCTACCCGCCCCGCGCTCTTCCTGAGGTGGAAAAAACCTCGCTTTCCAGCCCGACCAGAAGTAGACGATCGTCGCCAACATCGTGCCGGTGTGAAGCATGATGAGCAAAAAGACCATCGACGGACTGGACGGGTCCAGCCCCATGAGTTTCTGAGCAAGGATGACGTGAGCCGAACTCGATACGGGCAACAACTCGGCGGCGCCCTGGATCAGGGCGAGAATGAGAATCTTAACGAAGTACGGCATTCATGTACTTTACGTGTCGGGAAATATTCGGCGAGGCAGCCATTCGATGTCATTCTGTCGCTCGAAATCGCTTCTCGAATTGCGCGAGCAGCTTTGCGCGAGGGAACGGCGGAAAGAGCGCATGCCGTTGAGGATGACGGGGCGGCCATCACCGCGATACGGCGTCACCGCGTCGTTCACCAGCTCTTGACCAGTTTGATGCGGGCCGCCTCATCGTATACTTCCAGAAAAAGCTCAAATTCTACCAGCACGACCAGCAAATGCATTTCTCTGCGCCCTCCGCGCCCTCTGCGGTGAATATTAATCAGGGAATTTATGCACCACGCGTTTGATTCCATCCACCATGCGCACCACGTTGAAATTCATCAACAGGCCCAAATGCAGGTTGGTCAAACGCAGGTAAGTCATGAGCTGGGCATCATGAATTCGCGCCAGTTGTTCCACTGCCTTCAATTCGAGGACAAGCATTTCGTTGACCAGCAAGTCGATGCAAAAGCCCGCATCGACATGTACCCCGCGATAGACCCGGCAATTTCACCTGCCGTTGCACCCGAAATCCCCGATCCAACAGCTCGTATTCCAAGCACGCCTCGTGGGCCGATTCCAAGAGGCCGGGACCCAATTCCCGATGCACGGCAATCGCCGCTCGCCGCTCCAATGACTGCCTCCGACAGCCGGTTCAATTCTTCCTTCATTTTGTTCTCCAATTAATTCACCGCAGAGGGCGCGGAGGGCGCGGAGAAATGCAATTCTATCCGCGCCCTTCGCGCCCTCTGCGGTGAATACGAAATACTTCTTACCGCAGAGGGCGCAGAGAAATGCAATTCTATTTGTCTTTCTCCGCGCCCTCTGCGGTGAATTCTCAGTGAGGCGGCCAACTCTCATTGCAATGGATTATATACTTGAGTACACTATATCGGCCACATCGTCTGAGCGTTTCGCGTGCGCGCATTTCTGGGAGAGCCCGTCGTGATTACTTCAATTCTGGTTTTGTGGATCGGCTCGGTAGGTCACGGTTCGACTGATAGCCGAGCAAGCGTACAAACGAGCGTGCGAGCGTGCGAACGAGCGCGTAAACGCGTAAAGTTTTTGCGAGCACGTCGTGCGGGTGGGAAGTCCGGTTGGGGCAAGGAGATATGTCCAGAAAACGAGATTTGCGGCGAAGGTCGAAAGTTCGATTTTGTTCGGTTCGGGAGCGGTTTGTCGAGCCCCGACCGGCCGAAGAGCGGGACTGCCGCCCTTGGCCAGCGAAACGGGCATGAGGACATCAGCAGCGGCTCATGGTTCGTCGCCGTTGATCGGGGGCGGGTAGGCTTTGGCGATGTCCACCAGAGATTGTTGATAGTTCGGCGGGACGCTCTCGAAGCGGCTCAGTTTCAACAACATCATTATCTGAAGGCCCTTATCGTTCTGGTGAGCCGTGGTCAATCCATCCTTGAATTTCTTCAGGTCCGCCTTCGGCAATCCGCCTTCGTTGTAGGCGACCACGCCGGTCGGGAAGCTCTCGGACCTGAGCAGGGTGCGGAGCTTGCCGGCGCGTCCGGGGTTCATCCACTGGTAGTTGTCCCATGCCACGCTGTCCACCACGGTTACCTTGACTTTGCCCGACGCCACGTCATCCAAAGCCGCCGCAACGTGGGCCGGCGTCGTCGATTGGCTGAAGAACTTCTCCTGACGATGCCCAATCCCGCGAATCCGACGAGCCAGGAACAGACGGCAATGTTCGGGCGTGCCGCGAGGAACCGCAACGCGCTCGCCCTGCAGGTCGCCCAATTTCTCGATTTTGCTGTCGGCCGCGACCACGATTTGGGCCGTCAGGGTCGAGTCCTTCTTGATGGCGACCACCAAGGGCCTGAGATTCGGGTGTTTGGTTTGCGCCCAGGCGAACTCATAGCCGTGGAACACGGCCAACTGAACCTTGTTGTCCGAGAGTTGCTGCCCGATTTCGTCCGCTCCGCTCAGCGTGATAATTTTGCCCTTCAGTCCCGTCTGGCTCTCCATGAGCTTGTTGAAGGTGGGCATCAGGGCATCAACCGTGACTTTGGGGAAGTCGCGGAAAAGACTGCTGGGCATGGCGATCTGAATGGGAGCGCCTTCATCGGCGGTCATTTGCTGGTCCGGCAATGTGGCCAGGACCACCAACGCGGCC
>JBGQCZ010000306.1:0-6609 GCA_041495645.1 Gemmataceae bacterium
CCATCTGGAGAAGTTTCGCGACCATAACGTTCGAAAACTCGAAAACTTTCACAGGCTCTGAGTCTTCGAAGCCCCGGTGTTGGACTCGGACTCGCACCGGGGCTTCGAAGACTCAGCCCCGGCCACGCGCTCGTACATTTCTCTTGTCCGGCGGGGTCACAGGGATCACTCGGGTGGAAGTCGTAGCAAGAACTCATCCAGCGAGATGATCTCGACGTCCTGAACCTTGCCGAGCTCGAGCAGCACCTTGTCGGCCGTGACGATCCAGTCCGCCTTTCCGCTCAGAGCCGTCTGGATTACGAGGTCGTCGCCGGGATCGCCGGCAACATACGACCGAGCCACCTTGGGCAACTCCACTTCGGTCGCCATGCGCAAGATCTTTTGCAATGCGAGTTGAACAAATCGACGCGGCTTCTCGAACTTGTCCGTCAGGATGCGTTCGACTTCCTCAATGATGTATTTGGAGGTGAAGAGCCGCACGCGCTGATCGGCCGAGCGGTTCAGTGCCGCGTGGCGCGGACCGTCCCGATGCGTCACGTAAGACACCCAGAGCATGGAGTCAGGGACGACCTTCATAGCGTTGCTTCCGGACTGCCTCGTCGATGTCGTCGTCCGTCATTCCTGCCGCGTGGAACTGCCGCGTCGATTCATCAAGTTCTTTTTGCCATTCCTGCTCGTCGAATTCGTCGAGCCGGCGTCGCAGTTCGAGGCGCTCCTCGTCGGTCATCCGTTGCACGATCGACATGACTTCTTCTACAACTGGCACGATCAACCTCCTTTCGGATTCACCGCCATTATAGATCGATTTCGTCCCTTTGAACCAGAATCTCCGTGTCCGTGCGCCGGCCCTATCATGAAGATCGGACATGAGCGCACGCATCTTCGATTTCCGATTTTGTCGGTTGCTGCTGGCGGCAATGGCGTTGACGGCGGGAATCGACGCGCAACAACCGGCGAAAAACGATCTTCTGGGTCAACGCTCGATGAGGCTGAACTCCGCAAACTCATCGATCAGCTCGGCGTCGAGCAGTTCCGGCTGCGTGAGGACGCGACGAAGAGGTTGTCCGAACTCGCCGACGTTCCACCCGCCCTTCGCGCAGCGATGAAAAGCGACAACGCCGAGGCCAGTCGACGGGGCAGTGTCTCAGTTTGGTTTGTAGTGACCGCCTTTAGGCGGTGTTTTACGAACCCGCTAAAGCGGGTCACTACGAACTAATACGGCACCGTCGACGGGCCATCTTGGCGGTATCGCACATTTCCAAGCGGCTTGCAGAAAGATGTTCGGGCCAGCGATTCCGTCGAAGAAATGAGTTCCTGTTACGCACTCGCGGCCAATTCGGTCGGGTGGCGGCGCAAATACTCGCGAACTTCGGTTTCCATTTGTTCGATTTCCGCGAGAAATCCCCCCGACGACAAGCGATAGTTTTCAGCGTCGGACATCGCCTTGCGCAGGAACACCACCTGGGCCTGGAAATCCGCAATTCGCGCCAGAGTGACTTGCAATTCGGTGTCATTTGCGATCATGACGGATCATCCTCCACGATTTCCACGATTCCCCGAAGCGTTCGGTCGCGCTTGATCTGCCATCGCTCGATTGGCAACGGCCCAAATCCGACCGACGCCGATTCCGGATACCAGAAAATACTTGCGCCAAAGTACGATTGGGCCGTCCCATGTTCAAATAGCAACCGCACTTCACCGGAGAGCAGTTTGGCGTCAAAGTCGTCCGCCATCACCAATACCACATCCACATCGTTCGGTTCGGGTTTGTCGCTTACGAACGATCCGAACACCACGAACCGGGCGACGCTTTGCGTCCCCGATGCCAGCCGCCAAATTCGCTCAAGTCCTGTTGCGACTTCGATTCGCCGGGCAGTGCCCTTGCCGAACCGATCCATCAACTCCGCAATCGTGGCGGGAAACACGCCTACCGGTAGATCGCCCGACTCGTTCAGGCCCGGCACGGCCATGAGTGCCCCAAAAACAAGACGTCAGCCCTCACAATGCTTCCATCTTAACCGCGCCGGCGGGCGGTTCCAAGTGGCCGCATGAATTATGGGTGCGCGAGTCCTTTGCCTCGGCACTGAGAGGTCGAACATGAACGCACGCATCTTCGATTTCCGGATTTGTCTGTTGTTGCTGGCGGGAATGGCGCCGACAGCGAGAATCGACGCGCAACAACCGGCGAAAAACGACTTTCCCGGGTCAACGCTCGATGAGGCTGAAATCCGCAGTGTCTCAGTTTGGTTTGTAGTGACCGCCTTTAGGCGGTGTTTTCCGAACCCGCTAGAGCGGGTCACTACGAACTCATACACCACCGTCGACGGGCCATCCTGATAGAGATGCATCGATCATCCACAGCGGTTTGCAAACGGTTTGCAAACACTTGTGCATATCTCCCGCCCGAAATAGAATTCCTCCTGAAACCGTTCCCAAAACCGTCCCGATGGTTTGCAAAATGGTTTGCAAAACGGTCAGCAACGAAAGGCTTAAAAATGGTCATGACGTAAGTAGTTGAAAAATGTCGAGTTAAGAAAACCGGAGAGGTGACAGAGCGGCCGATTGTGCGGCACTGGAAATGCCGTGTGGGGGTCAAACCTCACCGCGGGTTCGAATCCCGCCCTCTCCGCTTCGAAAACAATCGAACCGCAACGCCAGCCGCGAATCACTCCGACTTTTAGCCCAACGCTTGAGACAACAGTAGGCACCCAATGACAAGGATGAATCCCCGATCGGTTTGGCGGCAATGGTGCATTTCCGTCGCCATTGGGCTTTCCCTGGTCGCGCTGTTCACGATCGGCGATGCGGGCAGCGCGGATCAGCCGGCCGCCAACAATCCGAAGTCCGACTATGTCACCGTCGTTCAACCTCTCGTCAAGAAATACTGCATCGAATGCCATGCGGCCAAGGTCAAGAAGGGCAGTCTCGATCTGGAGCGCTTCGCGTCGGTCGATCATGTCCGCAAGGATCTCAAGCCTTGGCAGACGCTGATCGAGATGCTCGAAGCGCGCGAGATGCCGCCCAAGGGCAAACCGCAGCCAACCGACGAAGAACGCAAGCGTCTCATCGCCTGGACGCGCGGCTTCCTCGATGCGGAAGCGCGGGCCAATGCCGGCGATCCCGGCAACGTGCCGATGCGCCGGCTCAGCAACGCCGAGTACGACTACACGATTCGTGATTTGACCGGCGTCGATCTTCAGCCGGCTCGCGAGTTTCCCGCCGACGGCGCAGCCGGCGAAGGCTTCACGAACGCCTCCGAAGCACTCGCGGACATCTCGCCCACGCTGCTGAAAAAATACCTCAACGCGGCGAAGGAGATCGCGGACCATGCCGTGCTCTTGCCCGACGGGTTTCGCTTTTCCCTCGGCAAGACGCGGCGCGATTGGACTGACGAATGCTCAACCCGGATCCGCGAGTTTTACGGCCAATTCACGAGCGACGGCCGCTTGCCCTTGCAACCGTATTTGACGGCTACCATTCGCCATCGCGAGAATCTGACGTCTGGTAAAGTCACGCTGGAAGCCGTCGCGCAGCAAGAGAAACTCAATTCAAAATTCCTTCAGGTGCTTTGGCGAGCGTTCACCGACGCGAACCCCTCCTTTCCGCTCGACCGCGTCCGCTCCCGTTGGCGAACTGCATCGGAAAAGGAAGTGCCCGCGATTCAGGCCGAGATCTCGGCTTTGCAGGGGCCGCTGTGGAACTACGTCCTGATCGGCAGCTACCGCGATCACAACACGGTGCGGCAACTGCCGAACAATCCGGCCATCGCCGAAACACAACTCTTGAAACTGAACGTCAAGCCCGAGCCGGGCAAGAGCGAGGTCGTGCTTTATCTGTCGACGCGCGATCTGTTGTCGGCTGGCACTGGCGGCCACGCCGTGTGGCGTCGACCGCGCTTCGAGGGCGGCGGCAAACCCACGCTTCTTTTGCGGGACTACGCCCAGTTTGGAGCGCAATACGAGGTCGATTACGCGGCCGTGTTCGCCGACACCACCAAATACCTCGCCGCAGTCGTGGTTGCGGCCAACGATCGGAAACTCTCGGTCGATGATCTCGCCAAGACACATGGTCTCGACGCCGCGATGTTGACGCGCTGGATTGACTTGATCGCCGTCGAGCCATTCGTCAAGGACTCGGCGGAGGCGCGCGAGTCGCGGCGGATCGTGCCGGCGGTCGCTCTCGATCTCCTGGAAGAAAAGCAGCCAAAGAACGACCAGAAGCCCGCGATCAACGGTTGGAAACGCAAGGGCGCGGAATTGCCGATCGTCGTTTCGAATGCTTCGGACAAGACCGAGCAAATTCCCGGACGAGTTTCGCCGCATCAGGTCGCGGTCCATCCCACGCCCTCGGAGTTCGTCGCGGTCGTCTGGAAAAGCCCGTTGGAAGGAAGCGTTCGCGTCACCGCCAAGATCGCCCATGCGCACCCGGGCTGCGGCAATGGCGTCGCGTGGTGGCTTGAGCACCGCCGGGCAGATCGCGCGTTCATCCTCGCCGAAGCCGCCCTCGATCTCGGCAAGGAAACGCAGGTGTTGCCTCGGACGTTGAAGGTCGCCAAAGGGGACCTCGTTCTCCTGGCCGTCGATGCGCGGGACAACAATCATGTATGCGATCTCACGGAAGTCGGTTTGACCGTCACGGAGGTTGAAAAACCGGGCCGCGCTTGGAACCTCGCCGACGACGTGGCCGACAACGTACTTGCCGGCAATCCCCACGCCGACAAGTTCGGCAACAAGGAAATCTGGAGCTTTGTCAAAGGACCGGCCAAACCGGCCGGCTATTTCAAGGCTGCTGGTTCGAAAGTCCCCGCCGGTTCGCTGTTAGCTCGCTGGCGTGAAGCGGCATCCAATCCCGCGCTTCGAGCCGAGACCGGCAAACTCGCGGAACAAGTGCGTGCCCTGCTGACCGGACCGCGGCCCGCCACGGCAAAAGATCCCAACCGCATTCTCTTCGACAACCTGGTATCGGTCGACAGCCCGCTCTTTCAAGAGGTCGATCTAGCGCGCTTGACTAAGGCACCGCCCAAGACCAAGACGTTTGGCTTGGAGAAGGATCGTTTCGGCCGTCATCCGCTCGGTAAACCGGCCGATGAAGCCAGTTTGGTCGTGCCGGGAAACGGAGTGGTCGAGCTGCGATTGCCGGCGGCGCTGTTCCGCGATCGCGAGTTCGTCGTCGATTGCCTACTCGACTCGAACGGGGCGGACCGCGCCGTGCAATTTCAGGTGCTGACCGCACCGCCGGCTCCAAACTCCCCGTGGGACGGCAAGAGTCCGATCGTTGCGACGCCGGGCAGCGCGGCCCACAAGCAACTGCTCGCCGGGCTCGCGGAATTCCGCCGCTGCTTTCCGCCATTCATTTGTTTTCCCCAGATCATCCCCACCGACGAGGTCGTGTGCCTGAAGATGTATCACCGCGAGGACGCGGACCTTACTCGCCTGTTCCTCGACGACGTGCAAAAACGCCGGCTCGACCGGCTTTGGGAAGAACATCGATTCATCAGCCAACAGCCGATCGCCGAGAACAACTACCTGCCGCTGTTCATCGGTTTCGTGACGCAGGACCAGCCGAAGGAATTGCTCGCTTACTTCGAGGGGCAGCGGCCAACCTTCAAGAAGCGGGCCGACGACTTCCTGAAGGAAATGGAAGCCGCGATCCCGAAACAACTGGAAATGCTCGTTGATTTCACCGCGAGGGCCTATCGCCGCCCGTTGCGGGACAGCGAAAAAACCGACCTTCTGGGGCTCTACGCCGCAATACGAAATAAGCAGATTTCCCATGACGAAGCGTTTCGCACCGTGCTGGCGCGGGTGCTGGTGTCGCCGTCGTTCCTCTTCCACCTCGAACAGTCGTCGCCCGGCAAGGAGGCTCGCCCCGTCAACGATTGGGAGTTGGCGAGTCGATTGAGCTACTTTCTTTGGTCCACCGGTCCCGATGCGGAATTGCGCCAGGCCGCGGCTGCGAGAAATCTCAGCGATGCGAGCGTGCTAGCGGCGCAAACCGAGCGCATGCTAAAGGACGAACGCATCCGCGCGCTGGCAATCGAGTTCGGAACTCAGTGGATTCACGTCCGCGGCTTTGACGAACTCAAGGAAAAGAACGAGAAGTTGTTCCCGACGTTTGACGAGGCCCTTCGCAAGGCGATCTACGAGGAATCGATCCGGTTCTTCCAGGATCTGTTCCAAGCGAACCGGCCCGTGACAAATGTTCTCGACGCCGATTATGCGTTCCTCAATGAGACCCTGGCCAAGCACTACGGCATTCCCGGCGTCGTTGGGCCGCACTGGCGACGCGTCGAAGGCGTGAAGAAGTTTGGGCGCGGCGGCATCTTGGGCTTGGCGAGCGTGCAGGCCAAGGAATCCGGCGCGTCGCGGACCAGTCCCGTGCTGCGGGGCAACTGGATAGTGGAGACATTACTCGGCGAAAAGTTGCCCCGGCCGCCGCCGAATGTGCCGCGCCTTCCCGAAGAAGAAACTGGCAACGATGGCCTGTCGATGCGGCAACTGGTCGAAAGGCACACGCGGGTTCCCGAATGTGCGGTCTGCCACGTTCGCATCGATCCGTTCGGTTTTGCGTTCGAGAAATATGACCCGATCGGGCGGTTTCGCGAGAAGG
>JBGQCZ010000307.1:0-6594 GCA_041495645.1 Gemmataceae bacterium
GAATGGTCGCTGGGCGTAGCGCTGGTCATGGAGGTTTGGGGCGGGCGCTCACGCAGCCTTCTCGCCGGGCTCATCGGCGCGGCGGCCAACCTTGGCTATGTCATCGTCGCTCTGCTCAGCCTGCAACTCGAACAGATCGCCGGCACGCTCACTCATTTCGTGAGCGCAATCGGCATTTCGGACGGATGGACCACTCGCCTCACCTCCAATTCCGCCTGGCGCATGCTCATGGTCATGGGCACTCTTCCGGCCCTGTTGACGTTTTTCATTCGCGCTTACGTGCCCGAATCGGCGAAATGGGAATCGGAAAGAAAGTCGGGCTCGACGTCGTCGTGGGCCACGCGCGATCTGCTGGGCGTGCTGGTCGGCTCGCTGGCGGCGCTGACCATCCTCGGATTATGGACCCCGATGTTCGAGGTCGACGTCTGGGTGCGGCTGTTCGGCACGATCGCGGCCTTGGCGGTGGTCACCGCCGGATATCTTTACCCGGTCCGCCGCTATCTGGCGCGCTCGTCGTCGAGTCCGGATTTTTCGCGGCGCATCATCGGCCGCATGGCCATCGCCGCCTGCCTGAGCGGAGTCGCGCTGCTGGGCACCTGGGGCTCAATCCAGTGGGCCACCAACTGGGCCGACGAAATCTCGCACCAGCAGCCGGGCGCCAAGCAATGGACGATGTTTTGCTCGGCATGGGGAGCGGTATTGAGTTCGATGGTCGCTCCGCTTGTCGGCGATTGGCTCGGCCGGCGGATCACCTATTGCTTGCTATGTGGCTGCGCGCTGGCCGCGACCTGGATCTTTTACCTGGGTAACACCGAATACGGGCCCCTTTTTCTAGGATCAGTGTTTCTGGCGGGTGGAGCGACCGCCACCTTTTACGGCTGGCTTCCGCTGTATCTGCCGGAGCTCTTTCCCACGCAGGTGCGCGCGACCGGCCAGGGTTTCAGCTTCAACTTCGGCCGGATCATCGCCGCAATCGGCGCGCTGCAGACCGGCGCGCTCACGACTTTGTTCAAGGAAATCGGCGGCTTACCCGTCGCGTGCTCGGTTATGTGTTTGATTTACTTTGTCGGCGTGGCAATCATCTGGCTCGCTCCGGAGACAAAAGGCAAACCGCTGCCTGATTGAGTTGCGATAAACTCACCAACACGAAAAAAAGGATTCCATTTTCGTGTCTTTCGTGTGTTTCGTGGTTAAATGATGATATGGCTGAAGACTTGACAACGAAGCGAAACCGGTTGCTCGCAATCCTCCGCGAGATGCCCGGCGTGGCCGTGGCGTTTAGCGGCGGGATTGATAGCACCGTGGTGGCCAAGGCAGCATTCTTGGCGTTGGACGATTGCGCGGTCGCGGTCACAGCGGATAGTGCCAGCGTGCCGCGTTCCGAATTAGCTGAAGCCCGCGATGTAGCCGCACGCATTGGCATTCGCCATGTCGTGGTTTCGACAGAAGAATTCGCCAATCCCGACTACATCCGCAACGACGGCTCGCGCTGTTACTTCTGCAAGGACGAACTCTACGGCCGCATCGAGTCGATTCTGCCGGAGTTGGGTGTGGCCATCGTCTGTAGTGGAGCAAATCTCGACGATGCCGGCGATTATCGGCCGGGGCTCACCGCCGCTGCCGAGCACCGCGTTCGCCATCCATTGCAAGAAGCTGGTTTCACCAAGGCGGACGTGCGAGCTTTGGCACGCGAATGGGACCTGCCGACCTGGGACAAACCAGCTAGCCCGTGCCTTTCGAGCCGGCTCGCGCCCGGTCTGGAAGTGACCCGCGAGCGCACGGCGATGATCGAAGCCGCCGAGGCGCATCTGAAATCGCTCGGGCTGCGCGAATGCCGCGTGCGCTTGCACGAAGGCGAGCTGGCCCGCATCGAAGTGCCGCTGCTGGAACTCTCGCGCCTGGCCGAACCCGGCGTTAGAGACGGTCTTGCGCGCCGCTTGCGCGAACTCGGCTTCCGCTACGTTACGCTCGATCTCGAGGGTTTTCGCTCCGGCAATCTCAACGATCTCATCAGCATCGAAACAAAACGAGTCTTTCAACCGATTGGCGATGCATCATGACACCCACGCCGTTGCCCGCGACGAGAGCGCTGGATCACTTTTTCCTCGAAGCCCGCTGCCGGCTGCTCGATCTGGCGGCGATCCTTGACCGCATCGGCCGCGGCGCTGATTCCGGCGCCGCCCAAGCCGACCCGCGTGTCGAGAAGATCCGCCAGGCGCTCGAAGTGCTGCGCGATCCGAGCGGCGGGCGGGCCGAACGCATTCAGAAACTCTTTTCTCTCGACTACGATCCGAAATGGAAGCGCCCGCAACCAAAGGCGTGACCCACTCGTCGTTTGTTCGCGATTAACACTTCCGCGCCAACGAAGGATGTATCCCCGGCGTTCACACCTCTATCGGGGAAGGGTTCATCACAACCCAGGAGACTCGTATGCGCCGAAAGTACCTGTTAACTGCCCTGGCCGTGTTGGCCGGCGGCGGTGTCGCCGCTGCTTGGATTGTTCGCTCCGTCAACCATTCTTCAACGGGCCAATTAGTCGCCAAGCAGTTGCCGGGCGATGGCGGACCTAGTCTGCCCATTTCCCGTGTCGTGCTGTTCAGCAGCGGCGTGGGTTATTTCCAGCGCGAAGGCGAGGTCGACGGCAACGCCCGCATCGACCTGCAATTCCCGATCGGCGACGTCAACGATTTGCTCAAGAGCCTCGTGCTGCAAGATCTGGGCAAAGGCAAGATCGGCGCCGTCAACTACGACGGTCAGGATCCCGTCGACAAAACGCTGCGGAGTTTCGCGGTCGATCTCACGGGCAACCCGAGTTTCGGCGCCGTGCTGAATCAGGCTCGCGGTGAAAAAGTGGAAGTTATCATGCAGCAGACGGCCGTTGGCCAGCCCGGCACGCTCACCGGCGTCGTGATGGGCATGGAATCGCAAATGCAGCCGAACGGCCCTGCCAATCTGCACGAAGTCCACCTGCTCAATCTCGTTTGTGCGGAAGGGATGCGCAGCGTAAATCTGCGCGACGTACAACGCCTCCGCTTCCTGAACCCGCGCCTTGAAGGGGAACTGCGCAAAGCACTGGAAGTGCTCGCGACCTCGCACGACACCCTGAAGAAGCAAGTCAGTTTGAATTTCAAGGGCGAAGGCAAACGCCCGGTGCGCGTGGGCTACGTGGCGGAGAACCCGATTTGGAAGACGAGCTATCGCTTGAGCATCGAGGACGACGCCAAGAAACCGGAGAGTCCCAAAGCGACGTTGCAAGGTTGGGCCGCGGTCGAGAACGTTACCGATGAGGATTGGAACGACGTGCGCATGATACTGGTGGCGGGCCGGCCGATCTCGTTTCAGATGGATCTGTATCCGCCGCTATTCGTGCCGCGGCCGGTGGTAGAGCCCGACCGGTTTGCGTCATTGCGTCCGCCAAGCTACAGCGGCGCTCTCACGCGTGACAAGATCGAAAACATGATGGGCGACCGTGCTGGCGGCTTTAACAACGGCGGCGGACAACAGTTGGCAGGCGCTCTCGGAGCCGCAGGCCTCGGTGGCATCGGTGGCCTCGGCGGAATCGGCGGCCAAGGTGGTTTCGGCGGCGGCCAGGGCGGGGGCTTTCTCGGCCAAGCTGGCGGTCAAGCCGGTCAACTGGGCAACCTCGGCGGTCAGTTCGGGCAAGGCAACCAAAACACTAATCGCTATCAAAATGTTCCGAACTACCTTCCAACGGTGAAGTCTCCGCGAGCAGGAGGCGACATGGACGACGGATCGGGGAACGGCAATCAACGACTGACGTACGAGCAACTGCAAGCCCGGCGCAAAGCCAAGGAGGGTGCGATCGATCAGGCCAAAAATGAAGGGCCGAAGCTCGCAAACCTCGATCCGCACGGCAAGCTGGCGGCCGAAGCCGCGGCGCAAGAGACCGGCAGCACGGTTCGCTACACCATCGACGACAAGGTAAGTCTGCCGCGCCAGAAGGCCGCTCTGCTGCCATTGCTCGACAAATCGATTCAGGCCGGACGGGTCATCATTTACAACGAATCGGTCCACGCGCAGCATCCGCTGATGGGGCTGCGCATCAAGAACTCCACGGGCATGCCGCTCACTCAAGGTCCGGTCACGGTTTACGATGACGGCAACTACGCCGGCGATACCCGCATTCCGGATGTGCAGCCGAACGAGGAGCGCCTCGTCAGCTACGCCGTCGATTTGGGCACCGAGGTCAAGTCCGAGATTCATTCGGGTTCGGGTCCGGCCATGACTATCGCGTTCCCCGGCCGAACCATGGAAGTTCGCCGAACGGTGCGCGAGACCCGCAAATACACCGTCCGCAATCGTTCGGCGCACGACCGCGAGATGGTGGTTGAACATCCGGTGCGCGTTGGCTGGGACCTGGCCAAGGATCAGAAAGCGCCGCGCGAAACCGCGGCCGACGTTTATCGATTCGACGTGACGGCAAAGGCCGGTCAGACCGTGGTGTTCGAGGTTGCCGAGGAACAAGACCGGACCGATCGGTTTTCCGCGGGAAATACCCGGCAACTCGCCGAGGTGCGCGAGATTACGTACCCGACCAACCTGGACTTGCATGTTGTGGTTTCCATCCAATCCCCGGCGTCTGAACCAACGCTCGCCCGGATTGTCAAAGGTGCGGCCGTGGTGGCCTCGCGCGACCGGCAGGAAATCGTCTACCGCGTGTTCAACGGTTCCGCCGACCAGGGCCGAGCGATCACCGTGCGTCATTGGGTGCCGCTCGATTGGCATTTGCTCGAGAACAATAAGCCAACGCCGGGAACGGCTCAGAGCAAGGATTTCCTCCTGAAAGTGGTGAAATCGGCGGATGCCCGCCAGAGCGTGGCGATGGAACGCAACCAGGAAAAGAGCTGGCCACTATCCGCGGCGATCGCGGAGGCAATCAAACCGCTGCTCGACTCACCGGCAGTCGCCGAGAAAGTGAAAACAGCCCTGCGGCAGTTGCAGCAGCAGCGCACAGCGCTTATCGAGCAACAACAGCAACTGAGTGAGCTGCAGAAGTCGCTACGTGAAATCTCCGACGAGCAAGCGCGCCTGCGGCAGAACCTGGAGAAGGTCCCGTCGACTTCCGCCTTGCACAAGCGCTACCTGGAGAAAATGGAAAAACAGGAAACGGACATCGAAGGCTTGCAGGACAAGATCGTGAAAGCTCAGTCGGCCGAGAAGCAAATGCAAAAGGACTTGAACGAATTCACCGCCGGTCTGACGGTTGAGTGAGCCCTAAAACGGCGGGGCCAAACCTAACCGTAGCCGCAGGCTTTAGCCTGCGCAGGCTAAAGCCTGCGGCTACGGGCAAGTTTTTTCCGCCAGTCACCTAAATGAAGTCAGCCACCGGCGGATCGGTGGCTGATTTCGTTTACAGCACGTTGACAACCTTGTCGGTCAAGCCCTTGTCGCCGAGGACGACCGTGAGCTTGGCCTGGCCGGCCACCTTTTCCAGCACTTCCAGCTCACGCAGGCGCATGAGGGTTGGGTTGTCCTGGAGCAGCTTGGCGGTGTTGGCCTGGCTGCGCATGGCGGCGGTTTCCTCGCGGCGGGCGATCAAGTTGGCCTCGGCGGCCTTCTTGGCCTCCGTCACTTTGTTGAGCAGGTCCTTCATTTCGCCCGGCAGAATCACGTCGCGGATGCCGGCCGTCACGATCTCCAGGCCGAACGCCGCGGCGCGCTTGCGCACGCCCTGTTCGAGTTCCTGGATCACGCCGTCCTTGTCGGTCAGGAAACCGTCGAGTTCGCGGCCGCCCACCAGAGCGCGCAGCACCAGCTGCGTCTCGCGGTAGAGCGTCTGCTTGTACTCGTCGACCACCGTCAGGGCCAGGCGGGCGTCCGACACCCGGTACGTGACCAGGGCGTTCAGGCGCAGCGTGACCTTGTCGGCCGTCATGATTTCCTGACCGGCGACGTCGAGAATCGACTCGCGCGTATCCACCAGCAGGACCTTGACCTCGGCGAGGTTCTTCCAGAACGCGTAGCGGCCCGGAGCGAACGACTCGACGAAATTGCCGTCGCGGAACCACACGCCCACGTGTCCGGCCGGCACGATCACGCATTCAAGAGCGCGCTCAACGAGCTGCGACTTGAGGATGACCGGCAGGTCGCCGTGCACGAAGCGCAGAGCCCGCGCGTCCACGACCTCGACCTTGACGTCGCGGAACGTGGTCCAGAACGCCGACAGGCCCGGCGGCAGCACGTGGCTGAAGCGGCCGTCGATCCAAACCAGCGCGCGCTCGTAGTCCTTCAAGTCGACGACCTTGGCGCGGTCCTCGAGCACGCCCGACTTGACGATCACGTCGAGCTTATCGTGCAGCAGCCAAGGCGCCCGCTGCGATACGACTTCGACGCGAACGCGGTCGAGCGGATCGAAGAACCAGTGCGTGCCGGCTTCGAGCAGACCCTGGAAATCGCCTTCGCGAAAGTACAGGCCGATTTCGAATTCGTTGATCTTGATGCGGCGAATAACCATGAGTCACCTCCAACAACAAACATTTCCCGTTTACGTTTCGCGCTCGCGTGGCAACACGCGAGCGCGAAACGTAAACAGGCTTTTCTTTCAACAAAAAAAGACCCTCGGGAAGCGGGGCA
>JBGQCZ010000308.1:0-6576 GCA_041495645.1 Gemmataceae bacterium
ACAAGCCCTTCGCCCTGATCGGCGTCAACGTCAACGACCGGGAGTCCCAGAACCTCAAGCAAACAATGGCCGCGGAGAAAATGAACTGGCGGTCGTTCGCGTTTCAGGAAGCGATCAACGCCAAATGGAACCCCAGCACCCCGAGCTACTACATCCTCGACCCCAAAGGCGTCATCCGCCACAAATGGACCGGCGCCCCCGGCGAAAAAGCCATCGATGCGGCTTTGGAGAAACTGATCGGGGAGGCGGAGGCGAGCCGGAAGAAGGGACCGAAGTAACGTTCGCGACCGATTGCTTTTGCAGGATACTGGTGTGATCGGTATCCAGAAGAAACTTCATGGCGACTGATTCTCGGTCGGCCGATCAGCTTGTCGGATCGCCCGGCCGTGAGCCAGCATTTCATCAAACGCCGATTCATCTTCATGGAGCCGATCGGCCACCGGCTTAGACACGTCGATCACTACCGCTTCAAGCAGGCGGAGGCGGTGGGGCAATTGCTCGCTCGACCGCCTCTCGAATACTTCCGATTGCAGCCTCTCGATTTGCGCGAGCGCTACCGGCAATTTGAATTGCGGCAAGTATCCTTTCCTGGACGTCGTTGCCCGTTGCGTTAATGTGGCTTAACGAGGCTCTAACGTGGGGCCACAAATCTCCTCTGAAGCCCGCCAGGGCGGGCGGAAGAGAACATGGGAGCCATCGTTGACCAATGAAAAAAAGCGAAGTACAACGGGGCCGCGTTCAATACTGCAGGGTTGAGAAAAACGGGGAACTTCTGTTCGTCATTTATGAGCGGCACGTGAATGACGACCAAACGCTCGTTGAAGAGCTTTGGGAGCAAGGCGTCTGCGAAGTCCGGTGGGTGAAGCGGCACCGGTTGGACCGACCGGACGCGGACGCAGCCCGATACGATCTGGAACTCATCGCAGCCCGGCAGCTCTTTTTCGCGGGGATAGGAAGAAGCGGTTGGAACATCAAGTTGGACGAGATGTCCAGCTGGGGGTCGATCGGCGGTCAAACAGACGCGGACTGCCGCGGCTATAGCGACAACCCGGGCGAAGCGCCTACCTCGTCACGGGATCAACCGGCGGTTGCCGCCGCGTGAACTGACTACTTTGCCCACGATTAATGCGGAGAGTGTCATGGAATTTCGGCCGAGCATTCCGACTAGGCGTGAATCGCTGGTCGCCGGAATCGACGTGGGCTGAATGGCAGAGGAAATCAAGCCTCGTGCGGCTCGACTTCGAATCAGTCAAACCACCAAATGGAGATTAGCATGCTGCACGCGTCAAAACTTCCGCCTTCAATTTTGGCCGAGATCAAGCGTATATGTTGGTTCGACCATGATGCCGAGTGGCCCTGTACATTGGCCTTTGTCGAGGAGCAGGTTCAAAAAGACCCATCGGCGGCTGATTCCTACCACGCCTTGCTCGACGACGGTCGCCGACCGACTTATCGTGAGCTGTTGGAATCGAGCATCAGCTTCGGCAAGTAGCGCACCGACGCGGCGGCTGTCGGAGTGGCAAAAAAAGTTGCCATGCTTGACAATGACAGTGTTTGCGGTTCCATTGTATTCATCAAAAGAAACGCGGTCGCGTGCCAAGGCGATGCCTTTCCCGATTCGTGAAGAAGGAGAACGCCCCGATGCCCAACGAGCGCGGCTCCGGCCAAATTCGTTCCGAGCAAGATCTGCACCGAGAGGTCAATGCCCTTGAGGAGCTTTTGGCAGACAACGGCCAAGCGCCGGCCCAAATCGCGGCAATGGTTCAACTGAGCGAGACCGACCTAATCGCTTCGGTGAAGGGAAATGGCCCCATTAGCCTGCGTCGTCTGCTTCAACAATTGCAAGCAGCCTATAAGCCCGTCTTTTCCAACCCAAACGACCAGCGACCTTACCTCCTGGATAACGCCGTATCGATCGCGATGCTCAAGCGCCTCAACGTTGAGTACGGGTTGAAGTTTAAGGCGATCGCCAGCGAATTGAAATGCACAGGGACGCACATAAGCCACATCATGAGCGGCACTCGTCTCCAACCCAGGGACTTTATCGTCCGTTTGCAGAGCCTTCTCGGCAAGCAAATTGGCGAACTGCAATCAAAAGGGCCAAAGATCGCCCGAGAGTTCCTTGATGAAGCGGCATGGCTAGTTACGCCAGCCGACCTGACCTACCTGGGCGCGAGCCATGACAGCGGAGCACCGATGGATGAGAAAAAGCAGCAAGAAATCAACCGTGCCGTCTGGTCCTATATGTCGAGCGAAGAAGACACGCCCCTGACGCTGCCGAATGGGATCCGAATGGTGACCGTTGCCCGCAAATGCCATGTCACAATTGCATTCGATCCAGAGCAGTGTGGTGTTAGCCGGGAACACGACGACTGCCGCAATGCAAAGACGCCAGAAGACCTAATACCAGCGTTGCAGAGAATGTGGGGAAAGTTGCGACGTTACTTCGACCACGAGTTTAACTTACTTCGTCGTTGCGCCAAGCCCGGGCGAAAGGGAAGAAAGAAGAAGGGGACCGCGCGCAGTGTGTGATAGATGTGAGACAAACGCCTCGTGAGGGCAACGCAGATCGATCAGAATTCGAAGGTCGGCAGCTGCTTGATTTCCACGACCGTGAATGTACTCGTTCGAGCCGATAGACCCTGATCCCTGGAGCCAAGACAATGAACAGAATCGACGGCAAGGCAATGGCCGCCCAAGACAACGACGGCCAAGGCCGGGCAGCCTCAAGGGGAGTGTATTCGGACTCGTGGAGCGCGTGCCGCGTCAACATTCGTCCGGAAGAGAAAAGACTGATGGCGGATTACTTCGCCGAGCACGATTTCCTGGTTCCGTTTGGCGAGAACGGTGAAACTCAAGAACGGGGGCGCGCGGCACACGTATTCGTTGCGCCGGGAACCGGGCCAAACGCCGTGGTCAAGGCTTGCCTCGGATGGGTTCGTCACAATTGGAAGGACGGGCCTTGTACTTTCACATGGTATCCCCTTGGGGGCCTGATCCCGGCACTCCTTTTTGAATTCAAGCAGAAGTATGGGCGGTTCGCTACTGGGGCGAAGATGTTCATGCTGCCGGGCGAAGTTGACGCGCAATCCGGTACGCTCACGGGAAAGTATATCGTCGAATTTCTGAAGGGATTGGCAGAGGACAAAAGCAAAGAATTCAACCTGTCGATCCTGAGCGCATATCGCTTCAACATGGCCACGGGAGACGCTTATTTCTACTTCGACAACGAAATTGAGCCGCAATGTCTCGGGGCGGCTCGACTCTATGCTGAGGAAAAGGCGCTCTTCCTAGACAATGAAAAGTTCTCGTCGATCGGTGGCTCAAAAGGTTACAACATTCGCGACCTGCTTGAAACGTCACGGTCGGTTACCATTTACACATATACTGCGGACTCGGAGCAGAAGGACCGGGTCAAGAAGCTTCAATTCGAAAAACTGGCAGATCGTCTCTTGGTGCCATGTCCGAAGCCGACGGACGAGGAGGCCGGCAAGTTGAAAAGGCTCCGCCTGTGTATCGTGGATTCGGCGGGCGAGGCGTCTTTTTCTCGGCCCCGGAATGGCGTACTAATATCGGCCAAGGGTTGCGGACCCGATGATCGCCGTCCCGACGTAACAGATGGCGAGGAGCACCCGAGACCGTTACAGAGCAGCCGAGCGGTCGGGCCCGATGCGGTTTGCCTGAGCAGCAACGGGAAGCCCTCTGACAGAGAGTGAATCGGCCAGTCGTATTCAAGATCGAACTGCAGCGTCGCAATTCTGAATGCAGCACTTTTCGGTGCCGCAAGCTCTCTTTCCTATCGCTTTGAATTCCCGCGGTTACACTGAATCCAATCAAGTTCCGAGGCTTGACCTCAGAGTGCGACCCGCCCCGATGAAAACGTCGTCGTGGCGATTGAAGTCGGGAGGTTCAACAGGTTGGAGAGGGGCTACCGGTTGTGCCCCGGGCCCCTCTCCGGTCTCTGCAGCGGGGTGTTTGCGCGCGCCCGCTGCCGAGAACTTTATTATCCTTCAACAGCGCGCAAAGCTCAAGGAGCTTTGCCAATGACTACGAAAGCAGTACCTCCCCCCCCGGAACCGACTCTGCCGGTGCCGCCCCTTGGAATCGGCGAAATCAACTCGAAATGTCAACCCGCCGCCGAAGGCGTTGAGGTTGCTAGCGACGCCCCAGTAACACTGGTCGACAACGGAAACGCTTCGACGGTAGTAGAATTGAAACCGCAACCGGCGATGCCGGATCAGCGGTCTATGAAATCAGTCTCATTGTCGGCGGCTTGTCTCATGATCTTCATGATGGCCTCCCCCCCGTTCGGCGCGTTCGTCGCCAACTTTATCGCTTGGCGCCACTTCCATGCTGCCGAAATTTCCCGAAGCGAATCCCCGAGCGGCGATGAGTCGGCGAAGCCGAGCTCCGAACGCGGCGCCTCCGACGCCATCCGAATTGGGGAGTATATGCACGGCTTCGCAACCTGGTTCTTCATCGCTTCGGCCCCGGCCAGTCTCTTGATGCTTGTGCTCTTCCACTGGAAGCACGATCGGCAAATCCCCCGCGTTTGCATCTGCTTGCTCGTCGCCACAGGGGGAGTATTTTGCCTGGCCAGCTGGTTGTTAGCGTCTTGGTGTCTTCTGGGCATTGGACAGAGCATTGTGGCGGGGGCGCACATCGTCACCATTGAGATTGAGTTGTGGCGCACGGTCAGCGAGAACATCGCGTCCCCCCCCCTTTGCGCCGGTAGAAGTCCTGCCGACGCGAAGGCCGATCAGCCGTGAGGTCGCGCCGTCGGCTCGGGCGTTTCGCACGACTTCGCGGGCATTGTCGCCAAACCAGACCCGGCCGCTCTGGGGGGTCGATGCCGACCGCCTTGCCCTGCAACGCCGAAACATCGTGGGCCTCTTGGTAGTCATCCCACACACGCAGCGCGCGTTTCGTATCGTCGTCCCTCAGTTTGTCCTGGTCGGAAACAGTTCTTCCCCGTGCCCAATTTGATCGAATCGTAGGAGGGCTTACTTTTTCCGCTTTAGCTCGACTTTGCCGTGCTCGCTGGTGGTGATGCACGTCGTTTCGTCGAGCTTGTCGATCGTGATGGTCACGGACTGTTCATTGTCTCCGATCTTGAAGGTCAGGACCATCTTGTTGCCGTCGACCTTGTAGGTCCCGTCGAAATCCATCTTCATGCCGTTCTGCTCGCCGGAGACCTTGAGCTTGCCGTCCTTGGTGAACTCGACGGTACCGCCCTTGGGCGGCCCGCCCTCGTGGGCGGCGATGACCTCCCACTTACCCTGGATGAGCTTGGCGTTGTCCTTCTTCTCATCGGCCCGCGCCGCCGCGCCCAGCACGCACATCATCGCGCCGACCGCCATGAGTCGTAGACTGCGGACAAATCGATCGTCAGGACTGTTGCTCAGTTGCTTTGCCATCATCGCACCTGCCTCGAAGGGAAATTGGTTAAGGGAGTCAACTCTAGTGGATTCGCGGCGCGGTTGCCACGGAAATCACACCATTCGGGCCGTTTCGCACGGCGGAGAGCCGCTTTGGCGGAGCATCGGGTCGCTCGGTTTACTCCGCCGTGCCACGATATTCGTCGGGGAGGTGCGCATGTAGTTCCATCGAATCGTGCAGAACGCGACCAATCTCCACGACGTTGGATTCGGTCACGCGGTAAAGCAGGAAATGCCGAGGACGGCGAATCCGGCGACCGGCCCGGCCCGCCGACTTGCGGCTGAAAAAGAGGTGATAGGTTCGGCAACGTTCGACAATTTCCGGCCGATGGCTGCTTCCGGGAAGTTCCGGGTCGGCCGCGACTTCCTCAATCGCTGTCGCAATGAGCTTTGCGTATCGCTTCAAGATTTGTGGGCCAAAGTTTTCGTTCGTCCAGGCAAGAATGCTCGCGATGTCGCTTCTCGCCTTCGGGGCGATGATGACTTCCATTGTCCTATTCGCTCTTTTTCGCGGCCTTCGTCCTGACCTCGGCTTCGATATCGGTGATCAATCGGCGAATCGCCTTCTTGCCCTTCAGAACGATGCCCTTGCCTTGATCGATTTCATCGAACCCCTGTTTGGCTGCCCGCCGAAGCCCTTTCAGTTTCGCCTCTCGCTCTTGCTCCTGTTCTTCCAAAAGACGCAAAGCGTCGCGGACGATTTCGCTGGCGTTGCTGTAACGCCCCGATGAAACTCGGTGCTCGACAAAGCGGTCGAGATGTTCGGTCAGGTTGATGTTGCGTGTTGGCACGAGCGGCTCCTTTCCTTTGAAGCCTATCACGATTGGCAATATTTGCCAACGCCTTTTCTTGCGATTCCATTGCCGGAGACCGGCTCCCAGCACCCCGAGCTACTTCGTCCTCGACCCCAAGGGCATCATCCGCCACAAATGGACCGGCGCCCCCGGCGAAAAAGCCATCGATACGGCTCTGGAGAAATTGATTGGGGAGGCGGAGGCAAGCGGCAAGAAGTTGCCCAGGTAGCAGCCGGTGGAGTGGAGGAGGGGGGCGCGCCGCGGGGGGGGGGGGGGGCGTGGCCGCCGCCCGGCGGGGGCCCCCAACTACCCGCATCAAGCCGGCGGAAGACAGCTCAAAAACG
>JBGQCZ010000309.1:0-6573 GCA_041495645.1 Gemmataceae bacterium
AAGCCGGCGAGTCGGTGCCGTGGACCAAGCCGGATGAATTGGAATACGATCCGAAGAAGGCGATTCCGGCGCTGGGCGGCCTGTTCGACGGCGATTTCCATTTCGCCTTGGCCGACGGCTCGGTGCGGAAGTTCCGCAAGGGAAAGAAAGACGAAATCATGCACAAGCTGATCACCCGCGCCGGCGGCGAAGTGCTGGAACAAGCAGATTTGAAACCGTAATCGTCGGAACTTGACCTAGCACTCTGGAGGTTGGCTGACATGCGACGAAAAACGAATCTTGTGGAAGTTGCCGGCATGATGAGTCTTGCGTGCGTCTCGGTGTTTTCAGCGGTCTTTGCCGACACACCGAAAGACGATGTGCCGAAAGAGGCCCCGCCGACTCGGGCGCAGATCAAGAAAAGTGAGAACAATCTGAAGATAATTGGCTTGGCGATGCACAACCACGAGCTTACGTTCGGCCATTTGCCGTTCCTCGTGGGCAAGGACGGCAAACCGCTGCTGAGTTGGCGCGTCGCCCTTCTGCCGTGGTTAGAAGAGGAGAAGCTCTACAAGCAGTTCAAGCTCGATGAGCCGTGGGATAGCGACCATAACAAAAAGCTGTTGGCGAAGATGCCAAAAGTGTACCAGGCCGTGCGCAAAAAACCGGCCGACGACGAGACTTACTATCGCGTGTTTATCGGTAATAGGGCGATGTTTGACATGAAACAGAAGACACGTTTCGCGGACGTAGCGGATGGGTTGTCCAACACGATCATGGCGATCGAAGCCGGCGAAGCCGTGCAGTGGACGAAGCCGGACGAATTGGAATACGACCCCAAGAAGAAGCTGCCCGATTTGGGCGGGATGTTCGATGGCGACTTTCACGCTCTGTTCGGCGATGGAATGGTGAGGCTGTTCCACAAAGGCAAGAAGGCCGAATCGTTGCACCGTCTGATCGTTCGCGATAGCGGCATACCGAGGCAGGAAGAAGACTTTAAGCCCTGATTGAGTAACGTGAATTCACGAGAGGAGTTTATCAACATGTATCGATATTTCGCACTTGTGCCGACCCTCGTAATGCTGCTGACAGCATTGCCGCTGCGGGCACAGGAGACCAAGCTCCCGGCCGATTTGGCGGCCGTGCCGGGCGGCGCGCTCGGCTTTTTGCACGTTCGCGCCGCCGATCTGTGGAAATGCGACGCGTTCAAGGATTTGCGGGCAATGATTCAAAAAGCCGGGCCGAAAGCCCTGCAGGCTTTCGACGATCGCTTCGTGCCGGCGCCTTCCACGATCGATCGCATTACAGTCTTTTCCTTGATGCCGGGCGAAGCGCTGCCCGAGGCGCCGTTCATTGCCGTCATCGCTTGCAATCAGGCATTCGACAAGCGCAAGCTGGTCGAGTCGTTATTGCCGAAGGGCAAGGAAGTCAAAGTCGGCAACGCGACCATTCACGCCGACGATGAATTCGACCTGGCGATCCGCGTGATCGACGACCGCACCTTTGCAGTCGCCACGATCGGCACCATGCGAACTTACCTGGAAATGCCGGCGTCGAAAGAAAACACACTTGCCCCGGCGCTCAAGGAAGCGGCCGGCAATCGTCACATCGTCTTGGCCATGAATGCCAGCTTGCTGCCCAATGAAGCCGTGGGCTCGTTGCCCGAACCGTTGCAGCCGTTGGCCCGGGCGAAGATGGCGATGGTGGCCTTGAACATCGGCTCGCAACTGACGGTTGATGTGAAGCTGAGTTTTGCGGACGAAGCACAAGCCAAGACCGGCGAAGCGGCCGCTCAGGCGGGCGTCAAGATGGCCCGCGACGCGATCAAGGAAGCCCGCAAACAATTCCAAGACAAGCTCATGCCCAAGGACAAGAACGTCCCTTCGTCGATTCAGGAATTGCCCGAGACGGTGCTCGCCGTGTTGGCCCTGGGGTCGCTGGAAACGCTCGACGAGTATTTGAAGGACTTGCCGCTGAAACGCGAAGGGACGGCACTGGCGCTCTTCGCAACCGTGCCGG
The DNA here is from genome assembly GCA_041495645.1 of Gemmataceae bacterium. Taxonomy (GTDB): domain Bacteria; phylum Planctomycetota; class Planctomycetia; order Gemmatales; family Gemmataceae; genus JBGQCZ01. The sequence goes on from JBGQCZ010000309.1 coordinate 1,999, forward strand.
CCGGACCGTATGTGTCGGCGCTCGGGATCGCCGCCATGTCGGCCGGGTTCGCGATGCCGGCGGTGGCGAAGATGCGCATGTCCGCAAGCGGCGGCCGCAGCGCCAATAATCTCAAGCAGATCATGCTGGCCTTCCACAACTACCACGACACATACGGCGGCATGCCCGCCGCCGCCATCTGCGACAAGAACGGCAAACCGCTCTTGAGTTGGCGCGTGTCGATCCTGCCCTTCATCGAGCAGGACAACCTTTATCGAGCATTCCACCTCGATGAACCGTGGGACAGCGAGCACAACAAGAAACTGATCGCCCAAATGCCGAAGATTTATGCCGTGCCGAACGTCAGCAAGCCCGGCGATACCGATACGCACTACCGCGTGTTTTACGGCAACGGCGCAGCGCTCGAGTTGAAGAAAGGCGTACGCCTTACCGACTTCCTCGACGGAACCTCGAACACCATTGTCGTGGTCGAAGCCGCCGACGGCGTGACGTGGAGCAAGCCCGACGACTTCGAGTACGACCCGAAGAAACCGTTGCCCAAGCTGGGCAAGATTTCGACGGAGGGATTCTGGGTTGCCATGGGCGACGGTTCGGTGCGGTTCGTGAAGCACACGATCAAGGAGGCAACGATGCGGGCCGTAATCACTCGAAATGGCGGGGAAGTCTTCAGTTGGCATGATTGAAATGAAGCCCGCAGCGCTAGCAAGGCGGCGCTTTCCTTGCTTGCGCTGCGGGCTGCCTTCTTACCATTTGAACTTGGCTTTCACTTCGGGATTGACGATCTTTTCCGCCGGCCATTTGCCTTGGCTCAAATCCACGATGGCCTGGGCGGCGCACATGGCCATGTCGTCGCGCGATTTCCAATCGACTCCGGCCGTGTGGGCGGTCAGCACCACGTTGTCGAGCGAAAACCACGGGTGATTGGCGGGCGGCGGTTCCTGCTCAAACACATCGAGCCCGGCGCCGGCAATCTTGCGCGACTTTAGTGCATCGTACAGGTCGGCTTCGTTGATCAACCCGCCGCGAGCCGTGTTGATGAGATAGGCAGTTGGTTTCATCAACGCCAGCGTCTTGGCGTTGATCAGGTGCCGCGATTGCGGCGACATCGGTGCGTGAAGCGAAAGGAAATCCGCCTGGCGGATCGTGTCGTCCAGCGACAGCATCGTGATGCCGTGCTTCGCGACAAAAGCGGCATCGGGAAATGGCTCGTGCGCGACAACGCGCATGCCGAAGGCGATGCCTCGCAAGGCAACGGCCTTGCCGATGCGCCCCAGGCCGACGATTCCAAGTGTCTGGCCGCGAATCGGTACATTGGCGTTGCGCGGCCATTTTCCCGCGACGACACCATTGTGTTGCGTGATGATCGTGCGGGCGCAGCCGAGAATGAGCAGCATGGTATGCTCGGCCACGGAATCCTGGTTGGTTCCGGGTGCAATACAAACGGCGACTCCGCACTCGGTCGCGGCCTCAACATCAACCGCGTCATAGCCCACGCCGACGCGGGCGATCACCTTGAGTTGCGGATTCGCCTTGAGAATCGCGCGGGTATATGGCTCTGACCCGGCCACGGACGCTTTGCATCCCGGCACGAACCGCGCCAACTCAGATTCGACCATCTGGTGGCCGAGCTTTGGATAGACCAGCTCGAAGCCGGCTTCTTGCAAAACGTGTTTGAATTCGATGTCGAGGCCTTCCAACGGGGCGGGGGCGATCAACAATTTGGTCATTTTCACTCCACCTTCACGTCAACGACAACAATTCACTTCGTCTGTTTTAGTAACATTCCGTCGAACCCGCCGACTGACTCCCGTGTCTTGGCGGTAACTTCCCGTGAGTCGGCCGAAAAATTCCGCTTAGGTTCTTGACCGCGAACGGAATTCAGCGGATCATGGACATAGAAGAGATGTTTGCGGTAGTGCGCGTCCCTATGATGATGCATTCACCGAGACATCTCGGGGGACATCATTCTGGTTCGATGTCAGGGGAAGCGGAACCCCCGCTTGGAGGTGCGTAACGGCAACTGCGATGCGAAAGCTTGCGATTTGCCCGCGGGACCTCCGGCCCGTTGACCCTGCAGCAAAGGAGGTCCATTGAGCACCGCCACATTGACCCGTCGCACCGCCCCGAAGCTGGGAACCGCCCTAGATCGCGCCTGCTTGTCCGCCCGCGTCGCCGACGACCATAAGGCGCGCGACATCGTCGTCCTCGACATGCGGGGCATCACTCCTCTCTACGACTTTTTCGTCCTGGCCACCGGCACCGGCCGCCGCCAGATTCACACTCTCTCCGAAGAGATAGACGCCGCCCTCCGCGACGCCGGCGACCGCCGCCAGGCCGTCGAAGGCTACGAATCGAGCAAGTGGGTCGTCCAGGATTACGGCGACGTGGTCGTCCACGTCTTCGACGCGCCCACCCGCGAATACTACAACCTCGAAGACCTCTGGGCCGACGCTCCCAAGATCGACTGGGAACGCCAGTAATACAATCAGGTTAGCGGAGCGTTCTGCAACGCCTCGCTAACCTGTTTTTGCGCGCAAGTCCATTTGATGGACCCATCGGGTGGAGGAGGCCGTAGCGCAGCGCGGCGACGGACCGGCCGCCTCGCTGCGATTCGGCCTCCTCACTCCGCCGGCAAGCTGTTTCGAGATTGTTCACATGAACCTGATCGCTCTCCTTCAACAACGATTTCACGATGCCTTAACCGGTCTCGTCAACGATCCCGACAAGCTGGCCGAATATGCGAGCCTGATCAAGCCGAGCAACAAAGGCGGCGACTATCAGTCGAATTGCGCCATGCCGCTCGGCAAGAAGGTGCTGGGAAGAAACCCGCGTGAAGTTGCGGAAGAAGTGGTCAAACGACTCAAGATCGACGACATCCTGGAACCGCCGGAAGTCGCCGGACCGGGCTTTATCAATCTCACGCTGAAAACCGCTTGGCTCGCCAAGCAAATGCAGGCGATGGCGATCGACGCGCGCCTTGGCGTCGCGCCGGCGTCGAAGGCCAAAAAGTACGTCATCGACTATTCTTCGCCCAATGTGGCCAAGCCGCTGCACGTCGGCCATTTGCGCAGCACAATCATCGGCGATTCGCTCATGCGCATCCTGAAGTTCCTTGGGCACTCGGTGATTTCCGATAATCACCTGGGCGACTGGGGCACGCAGTTCGGCATGCTGCTCTACGGGTACAAGAATTTTCTGGATCTGGCGGCGCTGGAAACGGATCCAATCGCCGAACTCGTACGGCTCTACCTCTATGTCCGCGGGCTGACCAAGGGCCGGGAGGACGACGAAGGCGACGTTCAACGATTGCCTGAGGAAGCCGCACACTACGCGAAATGTTTGGAGGAAACTGCCAAACTACAAGCCGGCGACCCGGAAAACCTCGCCATCTGGCAGCAGTTCGTCAACTGGACGATGGACACGGTCGAACCGTTGTACAAGCTTCTGGAAGTGTCGTTCGATTATTATCACGGCGAGAGTTTTTACAGGTCGATGTTGCCGGGCGTGGTCGAATCGTTGCTTCAATCCGGAATTGCTAGCGAAAGCCAAGGGGCAATCGTCATCTTTCTCAAACCCAAGCCCGAAGAGGGGGAGGAATATCGGGCCGACGCCGTCGTTCGCAAACGAGACGGTGCGTTCACCTACATGACCTCGGACCTCGCGTGCATTCGTTACCGGGACAAGGAATGGCATCCGGACTCGCTTCTGTACGTGGTCGGCATGCCGCAAGCACAGCATTTCGCGACGCTGTTCGAGTCCGCCCGGCGTTGGGGTTACAAGAACATTGAGTTGACCCACGTCGCCTTCGGGTCGATGCTGGGCAACGACGGTAAGACTCTGTCGACGCGCAACGGCGGAGCGGCGGATTTGAGCGAATTGCTTCGCATGGCCGTCGTGCATGGGCAGGAAAAATACGAGCAATTGCGAAAAGAGAAGATCGAGCGAGGCGAAGAGGCGACGGAGTTATCGGAAGTCGAACGCCAGCAAATCGCGCAACGCGTCGGCATCGGCGCCGTGAAGTACGCCGATCTGTCGCAGAATCGAACCACGGACTACGAGTTTAATTGGGACAAGATGCTGTCGACCACCGGCAACTCCGCGACCTATATGCAATACGCCTACACGCGTTGCCAAGGGATCTTCCGCAAGGGCAACGTCGATCTAGCGGTTTTGCGAACGTCGCCGCCGGCCCCGTCGCTCGCCGAGCCGCAGGAACGCGACCTCGCCCTGCAACTGGCCCGCTTCGAGGAAACGATTCAAACCGCGGCGATGAAATACGAACCGCACCATCTCACCGCGTACCTGTGGGACCTGGCCAAGGCCTTCAGCCGCTTCAACGACGCCTGCTCGGTGCTGAAAGCCGAAACGCCAGAATTGCGCCAGGGCCGCCTCGTACTGTGCGACCTGACCGCGCGGACAATCAGCCAGACGCTCGGGCTGCTCGGCATCGGCACGATGGACCGAATGTGATGGAGTTGGGCGAACTTTGCGAACGTAGCCGCAGGCTTTAGCCTGCGCGTTGGGCCACTTGGCCCCTCGCGCAGGCTAAAGCCTGCGGCTACTCGTGGAAACGAC
>JBGQCZ010000310.1:0-6570 GCA_041495645.1 Gemmataceae bacterium
ATCCCGAAGAGGACGAAGAGTTTCGCATCGTCGAGCAAACCACGTCGGTGAACCGGCCGAAAGTAAACCGCGTGGTGTCCGGCACCGACCTGCTCGAGATGCAGGACATCGTGCGCAAGGTGCCGGTGGCCCCCTATGTAATTCGTTACGCGATGAAATTCACCCGTGCGACCCGCAAAAACAAGGGCACGGTGCCGGATTTTATCCGCGACTACGTGACCTGGGGCGCCGGCCCGCGGGCGAGTCAGTTCCTGGTGCTGGCGGCCAAAGCTCGGGCGGTGTTGAAGGGACGCTTCCACGTCTCCTGCGAGGACGTGCGCGCCGTCGCGCTCCCGGTGCTGCGCCACCGCATCATCACGAACTTCAACGCCGAGGCCGACGGCATCAAATCCGATCACATCGTCCAGCGATTGATCGACGCCATCCCGAGGCAGGACTAACGCCGCTTGCGGCTTTGAATCATGGCAGAAACCACAAAGTACCTCGACCCAAAAACAATTGCCCGCGTGCGCAGCCTCGAATTGAAGGCTCGCGGAGTGGTTGAGGGGTATCTCTCGGGCATGCACCGTAGCCCGTATCAGGGCTTCGCCGTCGAGTTTGCCCAACACCGCGAATATGTACCCGGCGACGACATTCGCCACATCGATTGGAAGGTCTACGGCCGCAGCGAGCGCTTCTATCTCAAGCAGTACGAACAGGACACGAACCTCGTCTGTTGGCTGCTGATGGACGCCAGCGAATCGATGAAGTACGGCTCGGGCGAAACGTCGAAGTACGATTTCGCCTGCGAGGCCGCCGCGGCGCTCGCGTACCTGGTCGTGCATCAGACGGACAGCGTCGGTTTGGCGACGTTCGATTCGCAGGCGCGGCAATTTCTGAAGCAATCGGGCCAGATGTCGCACTTGAAGGACATCTTGAGCATTCTCGCGCAAGGTCCCGGCGGCGAAAAGACCAACCTTGGCTCGACGCTCGACGATCTCGCCCAGCGCATTCAGCGCCGCGGGCTGGTCATGCTCTTTAGCGATTTGCTGGACGAACCGGCGGAGATTCTCGCCGGCCTGCGCCATCTGCGCTACCAACGCCACGAAGTGGTGATCTTCCACGTCATGGACCCGGCCGAGCTCGACTTCCCGTTCCAGGATTCGACGCTGTTTCGCGGCTTGGAGCAATTGCCGGATTTGCTGACCGATCCGCGCAGCCTGCGCGAAGGCTACCTGGCGGAACTGACGAAGTTTCTCGACGAGTTGAAACGCGGCTGCCGAACCGAGAAAATCGACTACGTGCCGCTGAGAACCGACGGCGATGTGGGCGTGGCTTTGGCGGCATACTTGGCTCGAAGGTTGAAGAAATAAGCAACCGGGAAATGAGGAACCGAAAACTGAGAACTGAGAATTCAGAGGAGACGCCAGTTCTTAATTCTCGGTTTTCGGTTCCTCATTTCCCGGTTGCAATTGCACCCGATGACCTGACGTCATGACCGTTAACGAATTGCCTTTCGCGTTCTTCTTCCTCACGCCGTGGGCGGCCGTGGCCACGTTGGTGGGGGCCGCGTCGATTCCGGTCATCATTCACTTGCTCAACCGCCGCCGGTTTCGCGTCGTCAATTGGGCCGCGATGCGCTTTCTTCTGGCAGCGCAAAAACGCACCACCCGCAAGCTGCGCATCGAGCAATGGCTGCTGCTGGCGATTCGCACGCTGATGATCGTTCTGCTCATTCTGGCGATGATCAGCGTGATGTCGTGGCTGGAGCCGGTCTGGAACCGGTTGTTTCCCAGCGGAGTGGGGCCGGTCGCGGCGAAGACCGGCCGCACGCACCGCATCATCGCCATCGACCCTTCATACAGCATGGGCCGGCGCTTTCCGGACGGCACTAGCTTCGAGAGGGCCTGCAATGTCGCCAAGCAGATCGTCCAAAGTGGCAACCCCGGCGACGGATTCAGCCTGGTGTTGCTCGGCGCTCCCATCCAGGCGATTGTCCCCGGCCCGTCGGACAACACCGGCAATGTGATTCGCGAAATCGAATCGCTGCGCATGCCGCACGGCAATTCCGACTTGTCCAACGGGTTGGCGGCGATTGAAAAAATGGTCGCTCAGCCGCTCGGCAAGTACCACCAACGCGAAGTCTACATACTCACGGATTTGCAGCGGACGTTTTTCCAGGGCGCCTGGCCGAAAGGGCCCGTCCCCCGGATGGAAGGGCCCGATTCGAAGCCGCCCGAATCCGATCCGTGGCAACAGATTCAAAAGAAAGCCTCGGTCGTGCTGTTGGACGTGGCCCGCGAAGGCGCCGACAATCTGGCCGTCACCAATCTCCTGCTCAACGAACCGCTGGCATTGGTCGGTCAGTCGAATGCAGTGAGCGCGGTCGTGCACAACTACGGCACAACCGATCGCGTTCAAGTGAAAGTTGATCTGCTGGTCGGCAAGGCCAGACCGGAGCCGGAAGACGGCAAGCCTGACGGCGAACCGTTTTCGTTGAAGATTCAGCAGCAATTGCTCGTGGACATCAAGGCCGGCGAGGCCGCGCCAGTCGCGTTCCCGCTTCAGTTCACGAACCCGGGCGAGTACGTCGTTCAGGTTCGCATCGAGCCGGATGTACTCGACCTCGATAATTCCCGCTCGCTCGTAGTGGCGGTAAAGGAATCGATTCCTGTACTTTTGGTGAACGGCAAGCCGGCCGCCGAGCGGGACGATCAGGCCACGCATCATCTGGCGACTGCTTTGAACCCGGCGCCGGAGAACACGCGCAATCCCGTCAGTCCGTTTCGGCCGAAAGTCATCACCGAGGCGGAATTCGCCGATCCGCAGTTGGGCGATCTCGATCAGTACGATTGCGTTTTTCTTTGCGACGTGGCTCGGCTGAGCGAGAAGAAGATCGAAAAGCTGGAGAATTTCCTGCAGCGCGGCGGTGGAGTGATTTTCTGCCTTGGCGGAAAAGTCGATCCCGCGGCTTATAACGAGTTGCTCTTCAAGAAAGGCATTCTCCCAGCCCGGCTGATCGGCCGCAAGACCGCAAGCGAGAATCAGTTCTTTACGCTCACGGCCGACGAAGAGAATTTCCAGCATCCGCCGCTTTCGTCCTTTAACGATGATGACCGCGCCACACTGCTGTCGGCGCGCTTCCGCCAGTACTATCAGGTGGAATTACCGACGAAGATCCCTGTCAAGAAATTGCTGTCGTTCCTGCCGCCGGCCAAGTCCGGCGACCAGCCGCAACCCGGCAGCGCCGGAAAGTCATTGCTCGATCCGGCCGTGCTCGAATGGCAACGCCACCGCGGCCGGGTCATTCTCATCACGACCACGGTGAACATCGACTGGGGAACTTGGCCGGGATCGCCTGCGTATTTGCCGTTCATGCACGAACTCGTCCGCCACGCGGCGCTGGGCACTCCGCCTCGCGTCGTAACCGCCGGCGAACCGCTCACGGAGTTCCTCCACAACAAGTTCATCAACCTGGACGCCACAGTCGCCACTCCCGACGGCCGCACGGCCACGATTCGAGTCGAAGGGCAGAACGAGTCGGGCGTCGCGCGCTTCCCCGAAACGGATCAGAGCGGCATTTACCGGCTCACGATCGGCGCGAGCCCGCGCGAGTACCTGTTCGCAGTCAACGTGCCCACTTCGACCTCGACGGCGCTGGCGTCCGAAAGCGACTTGCGCCGCATCGATTCCGACGAACTGCGCGCGGCCGCCGCGGACGGCGACATTCAGATCGTCAACGATCTTTCCGAAGTCAAGCATCGAGCTCGCGCCAGCTCTGCTCCTGACGATCAGGAGTCCGGCCCGCGTTCTTCCGCCGGGCCCGCCGTCGCCCGCGTGCTGTTGATGATTCTCCTCGGACTGATGGTTCTGGAAATGATCCTGGCCTGGCGCTTCGGCTCGGCGCGCACGGTAGTACCGCCCGATGGCGCCGCCGCGCCGCCGCGCCCGGGCCTCTTCGCGCGACTCTTCCATTGGTCGAACCTGGCTTACCTGCCGCTCTTGCTCACGGGCTTGTTTGCGCTGATTCTCGTGCATGAAGCAAAGACCGAAGAATTTCTCGGCTTTCTGCCGTCGTCGCTGCGCAATCCGCTGGAGCGCTACCTGGGCGTGCCCGAAGCGTCGCCGGGCGAAGGGACGCGCTGGCGGCTCGAATACTTGCCATTTCTCACCGGTCAATCCGGTCCCGATCGCTGGCTGGTCTTCGGCCTCCTGGCCGGCCTCGGCACGCTGGCGGTCATGATCTACCGCTGGGAGCGCATCGCCACGCGCGTGCGCGTTCCCGGAGACGCGGCCCCGCAGTCGCGTTCGCTCACGGCGCTCGCGGGCATGCGCTTGGCGATGTTCTTCATCGCGCTGTTCGTGCTCTTGCCCCAATTGCGGCTGTTTTTCGAGCGTGAAGGCTGGCCCGACGTGGTCATCCTGATCGATACTTCGCGCAGCATGAGCAAGCCCGACGATTATCAGGACACGAATACGAAAGACCGAGCCGAGCAACTCGGCTTGGATTGGTCCCGGTTGATCGCGCCGAAGAGAGATGAACTACAGAAGCGCCTAGGCGATTTGGCAAAGGAACGCAACGGCAACCCCGCTCCCGACCGCCTGTCTGCCATCTCGAAGGAACAAGCCGACCTGCAGGAGCAACTGACCGAGTTGAATTCCTCCAGCCGGCTCAATCTCATCAAGGCTCTGATCGCCGGCAAGGACAACGATTGGCTGAACGGGCTGTTGAACAAACGGCAAGTGAAAGTCCACGTCTATGAATGTTCGACTCGGACGACGAAGCTCGTCGAAGTGATCGAGTCAGATGGCGTGGATGAAGCGTTGACCAAGGTGCGCGACGCGCGGCCGCTGGGCGAGTCGAGCCAACTGGGCGGAGCGGTCCGTGCCGTGTTGAACGAGTTCCGCGGCGGTTCGCTCGGCGCGATTATCATGCTCACCGACGGCGTGACGACAGAAGGCGAAGATTTGATTCAAGCCGGTCGCTATGCGGCCCGGGCCGACGTGCCGTTGTTCTTCGTCGGGGCGGGCGACGCCCACGAGCCGCGCGATCTGCTGCTGCACGATCTTCAATCCGAGGACTCCGTAAACGTTCGCGATCGGCTCGTGTTCGACGTTCGTGTTTCCGTCAAAGGCAAACTCGCGAAGACCGAGATCGACGCGACGCTTTGGGAAAAAAAGAAAGACGGCCCGTTGGAAGAACTGGATCACCATACGGTGCAACTCGATCCCGGTAAGCCGGTCAAAGTGCGGCTGGTTACCACGCCCACGACAGCGGGCGAGCACGTCTACGTGATTACGGTCCCCGAACAGCCGGACGAATCCGACAAGTCGAACAACCGCATGGAAAAGCCGGTCCACGTCTCCGAGGCCAAGCCGGTGAAACTGCTTTACATCGAAGGCTATCCGCGCTACGAATATCGCTTCATCAAGACCCTGCTCGAACGCGAGGCAGCCAGCAAGAAAGGCAACAAGAGCATTCAAATCCGGACGCTGCTGATGGACGCCGATCTCCATTTTCCGGAGCAGGACAAGAGTGCGATCGGCGAGTTGCCGGCGCGCGACGAACTGTTCGCGTTCGACGCGATCATCCTGGGCGACGTGGACCCCAAGCACGAAAAAATGGGGCAGAAGAACCTGGAAATGCTGCGGGACTTCGTGCGCGAGCGCGGCGGCGGGATGCTGTTTATCGCGGGCGAACAAAGCATGCCGCGGGCCTATCGCGATACGCCGCTGGCCGACGTGCTCCCCGTCACCTGGGGCGCCGCCGGCGAAACCGAGGATCCTAACGAGCGAAAGATCCTCGAAGCCGGCCTGGACGACGGCTACAAACCCAAGCTCACCGCCATCGGTCAACAGCACCCGATGTTTCGCTTCGCCACCGAAGACGCGGACAATGCCTTGATTTGGCAGCAATTGGCCCCGCTGCACTACGCGGCCGCCGGTTACCGAACCAAGCCGGCCGCCGAAGTGCTGGCCACGCACCCCGTCCTCTCGGCGCGCCGCAATCCGGGCGACGCGGAAGGCGAACTTCATCCGCTCGTCGTACAGAGTTTCTTCGGCGCCGGCCGCGTCATTTTCTTTGGCTTTGACGAAACCTGGCGCTGGCGTTTCCGCGAAGACGAAGCTCGCTTCAACCAGTTCTGGCTTCAAGCGGCCTATTACAGCGCCCGCACCAAAGTCGGACGCATTGAAATCCGACTCGACAAGCAGACACCCTATCGCCGCAACGAACCGGTGCGCGTGACGGTGCGCTTCCCGGACGATGCCCCGCCGCCGCCAGCCGACACGCCCATCAAATTGCTCGCCGAGCGCTCGCGCCTGCGCCGCCAGGGCGAAAAGAACTCCGAGCCGCTCGAAACCCAAACGCTGCAACTGGCAAAACTCAAAGGCAGCCGCGCCACGTACGAGACGCTGCTCACGCGCACGCCCGAAGGGGAATACAAGTTCTGGCTGGCATCGCCTACTGTGGAAGGACCCAAACCACAGGTCGAGGGCCGAATCCTACCGCCTCCGGGCGAACTCGACCGCTTGCGCATGAACCAGTCCGAAATGGAACAAGCCGCCCGCGAAAGCCGCGGCAAGTTCTAC
>JBGQCZ010000311.1:0-6567 GCA_041495645.1 Gemmataceae bacterium
AAAGCCGCGTTTTGGCCGCGTCGCATCCGCTTGACAACTCCCGCCCATTCCGGCGACGGCATCTGGAACGCGATCAGCAAGATCGTGGTGAAGCGCCCACTCTGGATTTGGGGACTATCGTTGGCGCTGCTGGTGCCGTTTGGTTTGATTGGGCTCCAGGTGACGCCCGCATTCAAGCCCATCGGCGACCTGTCGCAGACTTCCGGAAGCGTGCGCGGCCTCGAAGTGATCCAGCGGCGCTTTCCGGCGGGCGAATCCGGTCCCATTACCGTGCTACTGGCGTCGAAACAGGAATGGAACACGCCGCAAGGCCGCGAAGTGATCGACGGGCTTTGCCGCGGTTTCCCGTACCTCGGAAACGTGGCCGAGGTGCGCAGCCTCACCCAACCGCTTGGCAAACCGCTCGCCAGATCATCGATTGAGAGCAAGCCGAAGCCAAAGAACGCGCTCGGCAGTTTCATGACCAAGATGAACAAGGAAGTGAACGGACTGTTGGCGACGCCCGTGCAGAAGGCAAATGACCATTACACAGCGAAGATCGAAACGTCGTCGGTCGTCGAACATGTGACGCGCCTCGACGTGGTGCTGAATTCCGACCCCTTCGAGCGGCCAAGCGTGGAAACGCTCGAGTCGATCGAGGCGTGGCTACGGACTCAATTGCCCGAGGGCATTCGCGCCGAGTGCTACGGAGTGACGATCCACACGCGCGACATGGAAAAGATGATCGACAAGGACCGCTCGCGCGTGAACATGCTGGTCCTGGGCGGGGTGTTTGTGATCCTCGTGCTGGTCGTGCGCAAGTTCTGGCTGGCCTTATATCTGCTAGCGACGGTCCTGCTGAGTTACTACGCCACGCTGGGGGCCACGGCGCTGTTCGCGATGTGGTGGGGCGGCAAGCCGTTTGGCCAAATCGAATGGCGCGTGCCGTTCTTCCTGTTCACGATCCTGGTGGCAGTGGGCGAGGATTACAACATTTTGATGGTGACGCGGGCGCTGCAAGAGCGAAAGCGCTGGGGCGTGGTGGAAGGGCTGCGTCGCGGTTTGGCGCGCACGGGCGGAACCATCACGGCGTGCGGCGTGATTATGGCCGGCACCTTCGCCACGCTCATGCTCGCGGATTTGTGGACACTGATTCAAGTAGGATTCGCGCTGGGCGTCGGCGTGATTCTCGACACATTCCTGGTGCGCCCGTTCCTGGTGCCGGCAATGATGCTGGTGGTATGGCGCGATGACGAAGAACCGCCGCGGCATCAATTTAGACCACGGATGAAACCGATGGCACGGATTCTCACGGATCAGAACCAACGTGTCTGATCCGCAACAATCCGTGCCATCAGTGGTTAATCGAATTCACTTCACCGCCGGCGCAGTCTTCTTGGCATTCAGTTGCAGCGCGAGTTGTGATTTCTTGCGTGCGGCCTTGTTGGGGTGAATCACCTTGCGGGCCGCGGCCTTGTCCAGCGTCTTCACCGCTTTGGTGAACTCCGCCTGAACCTGTTCCGGCGTACCGCTTTGGCTCGCGGCGGCGAATGCTTTCAGCGATTCCTTGATGGTTTTCTTGTACCCGCGGTTGTAGCGGCGGTTCTTCTCGTACTGCCGCATCCGCTTCTTGGCGCTCGAAGTATGGGGCATGGGGGTCCTCAACTTGTATGACTCGTGGCAAAAACCACCGGGACAAGCCCGGTGGCTCGCCAAACGGAATTAGCTCAACTCGCCGACCTTCAAACGGACGAACTTGACCGCTTCCAGGCCGGCCGATTTCAACACTTGTCCGACCGAGCGCGAATCGTCCTTGATGAACGGCTGCTCGACCAGCACGTTGTCCTTGAACCACGAATTCAACTTGCCCTCGGCAATCTTATCCATGATTTGCGGCGGTTTGCCTACGTTCTTCGGATCGGCCGCCATTTGGCCCTTGACGATTTCCTTCTCGCGAGCGATCACCTCGGCGGGCACGTCCTCGCGTCGCACCGCGGCGGGCGTCGGCACCACCGCGGTAATGTGCATGCACACGTCGCGAAGCATTTGCCGATCGGCCTTATCGCCATTCACTTGCACCATGACGCCGGTTTTGCCGTCGTGATGAACGTATTCGCCGAGCAAGCCGGTTAGGCGAGCGAAGCGGGCGACCTTCATGTTTTCGCGGATCAGGCCGATCACCTCGGCGACGCGGTCGTTGATCGTCTTTTTCGTGTCGCCAACAAAGGACTGTTTGAGCAATTCGTCAACGGTGGCCGGATTCTTGGCGGCGACGTGTCTGGCGATGTCGTTAGCCAGCGCCATGAACTGGTCGCTCTTTACGACGGGCGCGCTTTCGCAGCGAATCTCGACAATCGCGCCGATCTTTGCGGCGTCGTCGATAAACGTGGCGATGCGGCCTTCGGCAGCCTCGCGGTCGGCTCGTTTTACTTGCGCCTTGGCGTTGCGTTCACGGAGAACCTGGACGGCCTTTTCCATGTCGCCGCTGGCTTCGGTCAGGGCCGATTTGCATTCCATCATCGGCAAATTGGTCATGTCGCGAAGTTTCTTCACGGCATCGGCGGTAATCGCGCTCATGTCGCGTCTCCAAAATCCAAGCCCAGCCGAGGAGAGCTCGGCTGGGCTTCATGGGAGAAGGTTGAATCGTCCCTTAACTAACGACCCCGCCTTGCGGTTTCGGGTTCGCAGTGGACCCCGTGGGGGGCCCGTTCGGAGGCGGCGACTGTGATTGCGGCAACCGGGGCCGCGGAGCATTCGCGTCGTCGCGCGGCTGGGCTTTCCTGCCCTCGATCACCGCGTCGGCCAGTTTCGTGACCATCAATTCGATGGACCGAATGCTGTCGTCGTTGCCGGGAATCGGCAAGTCGACCACGTCCGGGTCGCTATCCGTGTCGATCAGGGCGATCGTCGGAATGCTCATCCGCTGAGCTTCCTTGACGGCGATGTGCTCGCGCTTCGGATCGACGACGACGATGGCGTCGGGCAGGCGATTCATCTCGCGGATGCCCAGCAAGTTGCGGCGAATCTTGGTGAGTTCGCGGTTGAGCTGGGAAACCATTTTTTTTGAATAGCCGCGAATCTCGGAACGCTCCGGCGCCTTGGTGATGTCGAGCTTGCCCGATTCGTTCATCATCGACTTCATGTACGACAGCATGTCGGGCGCACGGTGGGTGTCGCCTTTGGCCAGCCACAGGGTTTCGAGTTCCTGCAGGCGCTTCAACCGGTTGCGGATGGTTCGGTAGTTGGTGAGTGTGCCGCCCAGCCAGCGCTCGCTGACATAAGGCATGCCGCATCGAAACGACTCGCGTTCGACGGTTTCCTTGGCTTGCCGCTTGGTGCCAACGAAAAGAACCAGTTTGCCTTGGCCGACCGTTTGGGTCAGAAACCGGCAGCCGCGGAGCAGACCGCGGACCGTTTCACGCAGGTCGATGATATGGATGAGGTTCCGCTTGCCGTAAATGTACGGCCGCATCTTCGGGTTCCAGCGGCTCGCGCGATGCCCGTAATGCACGCCCGCTTCGATCAACTCCTGCACTTGAACGATCGACACATTGCCCTCCCGGTCAATCGATACAATGCCCGTGTTTGTTCTTCATCGCCCGGTGCCTCCTCGGCTTGTGGGTGCCCCTGCGTACGCACAGGGGGCGAAGGGTCTATCGTAGCAACGCAAACCGGCCTAGTCTACCTTTTCTAGCGAAAGCCGCCGACGGTTCCAGAGCCTTTCACGTGGAATTGCCGATTCGAATCATTCCCGTTCTGGACGTGCTCCACGGCATCACGGTGCGCGGTGTGGCGGGGAATCGGGCGGAATACCGGCCTTTAGTTAGCCGCTGGTGCGAGAGCGCCGATCCAATCGCGGTGGCCGAGGCGATTCGTCGCAATTTCGGCTTCGTGACGCTCTATTTGGCCGACCTCGATGCTATTCTCGGCAAGCCGCCTGCCCAATCGCTCTATGCGAGACTGCATTCCCTGGGCTTTCAGCTTTGGGTGGATGCGGGGATTCGGACTGCCGAAGACGCCTTGCGACTCGTCGAAGCTAATACCGGAGCGAGCAGCTCGATTGTGAAGACTAGCCACCGCTCGCCCCTCTCGCCCGCCTGCAACGATTTCACGATCCCAAAGAATCTGGAAGGCGCGGGAGAGGGGATGGGGGGGTTTTGTGTCCCGCGCACCCCCCTCACCCCTGCCCCTCTCCCCCCGCCCGCGACGGTTTTTCGCGAGGCCAAAGTCGCTGAGGGCGGGGGGAGAGGGGAAAGCCCGACCGCTGTTGCGATGACACCCGCAAGCAAGAATCTTACGCGAACGATCGCGGTCTTGGTCCTGGGATTGGAAACGATCGCAAACGCATCGGAGCTGGTCCGAATTGTTCGCGACTTGGGGTCTGAGCGCGTCGCGTTTTCGATTGACCTGAAAAACGGCCAACCAATGGGAAACTGGGGCGATTCGCCGATGGCAATCGCCGACGAGGTGATTGAAGCGGGCGTGAAGCGTCTAATCGTGCTGGACCTGAGCCGAGTCGGCATGGGGCAAGGGACCGGGACCGAGCAACTGTTGACCGACCTGTCAAGGCGCCATCCCGAGGTGGAGCTTATTGCCGGGGGAGGGGTGCGCGGTCCGCAAGATTTGGAGCGCCTGCGAGCTTGCGGCGCGGCCGCAGCGCTTGTCGCGTCGGCGCTACACGATGGAAGACTCTTGTAGTGCACTCACTTCCCGCCCGCCTTCTTGTTCGCACCGGCTCCGTGGGCGATTTTCTTCCATTTCTTGAAATCGAAATCGTGGTCGTTGTCCATGTCATGGCATTTGATGCACATGGCGAAGACTCGGTTCTCGACTGCTTTCGTTTCCACACTGTCCTTCTTGTTCACCTTCCACGGGCTCATTGCCAAGGTGAGGTCCTTGTTGTTCTGGTTGGCCGCATGCGCGCTGCCCGGCCCGTGGCAGGTCTCGCAGCCGACCCCGACCAAGTGCGGGGTCTTTTTCTCGCTCGTGAAGCCCGTATCGTAGCCGAGCCCGGTTGTGTGGCAGATCAAGCACTCGGCGTCGAAACGGCGATTGTGTGGGGGATAGGCCTTCGGGTTTTCGCTGAGAGTTTCAATCGCCGCAGCGTGCCGCGACGCGTTCCATACGTTCCATTCGGCCGCGTGGCAATTCTTGCAAGCATCGGAGCCGACATACTTGACGTTCGCAAACCTGGCCTGCAACGGATGCGGCACCTGCGGAAATCGGCCCATCATGTCCTTATCTTTGACTTCCTTGGTGTAGTCTTCGAGCAACTGCACGCTCGGATTAGATTTTTGCAAGTCCTTGGCGGTGGCAAATTCCTTACCAAGTGGCACTAAGTCCCAATGATAATCGAGGCCCCCGGCAGCGTTGCGGAACAGACCCATGATCCCGATTAGTCGACCTTTATGGCCGACGGCGACCAAGTGCGTCTTTCCGACTTGCGAAGGTCGCGGCGGTTCCGATTCAGCCGAGCGATGCAAAATGATGTCGAAATCGGGGAGCGCCTTCGCCAGGCTCTTGGCTTCCTCTTCCGTTCCCTGATAAAGCAGCACATTTACATCCGGGTTCTTCGGCTTCATCGCTTTGAGCACTTGGGGCAGCACGACGCCGTTGTTGCCAAAATAAGCGTTGAGTTTCTTCTTGAATTCATCGGGATCTGGTTCCGGAATCACCAGTTTGGCAACGGACTTGATTGCCGTTTCTCCGAGCGTCCCCACAACACCGACTTTGATCTTGCAGTCCTTTGGTTCGACGACGCGGAAGTCGTCGAGCATGGACGGCTTTTTTTCTCCGGGAAACTCCTGCTCTTTAGGCATGATGTTGGCGCCGAGGATCGCGTACGGATAGTTCTTTTGCAGGACAGTGTTGGCGAGGGCTTCCCACAATGGATAGCGCAATTCCTCCGGGCCGACGGTGATCGCGTCATAGCCCATCAAATTGAGCGCCTGCATTGAGTACTGGAATTTCAGTCTCGACTGATCCGAAATCAGGCCCTTGTAATAAATGTCGCCCAAATCCATCGCGACGACCTTCAAACCGAGCTTGCGCATCTCGGTGATGAAGTTGTAGCGCCTTTCAAGCCCGCCGAACTGTGGTTCGGTGCAGCCGCACGGCGCTTCGTAGTTGTGCTGTTCGCCGCTGAAGAACAGAACTACTTCCGGTTTGCGATTGGCCGGCCAGGCTGGGAAGTATTTGGCCGCGAATTCCTTCAATTCCTTCGCTGGCGCATCTTCGACGATGCCGGGCTTGGTCTTTTCCTCGGCTGGCAACGGTTTCTTGGCCATCAGCAGTCCCACGGTCGTGATGCCGCCGATTGCCAAAAGCATCAAATAGAAAATCAAAAATCCCGGTCGACCCAAGCAGGCCGGCGGCGTTTCAGATGTTATTTTCAGGGAGTTTTCCTGTTCATCCTGGGACATGATTGGGCCCTCGGTCTGCCTAGGCTCGTACATTCGCCACGATAACCAAAACGGCTCGGCTTGGCGAGAGGAAATGTTGTGTTGGGCGGCGGGGGTGTAAACAGATTAAAAGGGGGCCGGGGCGGACAACACCCTTTTTTACCAGGAAGGATGAAAACAACCCCCC
>JBGQCZ010000312.1:0-6566 GCA_041495645.1 Gemmataceae bacterium
CAGCAGAGCCTTGGCGGTGTGCGATCATCAGTTGGCAAACGTTTATGTGCCGGACCCGACGGATCGGCCAAAAGCGCGCGAATTGTTGGCAGCGCTGCCGGGAGCAGCGCGAGTTTTGGAAGGCGAGGAGCGAAACGAGTTTCATTTGGCCCACCCGCGTTCAGGCGAATTGGTTTTGTTGTCGCAGCCGGATGCATGGTTCGCCTACCCGTTTTGGCTCGACGACCATTTGGCCCCGGATTATGCTCGAACTGTTGCGATTCACCACAAACCCGGGTACGATCCGTGCGAGTTGTTCGTCGATCCGAAGCTGACGCTTCCATTGGCGCGGATGGCGTTTCGCTTGGCGCAAAAGAAACTCGGCTTCCGCATGAAGCTGGACGTGGTCCCGCTGGACGCGAGTCTGGTGCGCGGTAGCCACGGGCTGCCGGCCGCCGCGGGCGAAGATCGCCCGCTGCTGATCGGCGATGGCCCGCCCCCGGCCGAAGATTTGCCCATGACCGCCGTGCACGATTTAGTCTTGCATGCGCTTGAATAACCTCTTCACGAAAGGACACTCCGATGAACTCCGACTTCTTATTTCCCGCGCGAGTGACCCGCCGCGATTTCCTCAAGGCAGCTGGTGCGACCGCAACGATCGCCGCCGTGCCCAACTTGGCCCGCGCGGACGAGAAGAAAGAGCCCGTGAAGATCGGCACCGGCAAATTCACTTACACCCTCGACGAGAATTGGGGCACGTTGCCCGCAGGCATGAAATACGGCCTGGGCTGCGCTCTAGTTGTCGATTCACAGGACCGCATCTTTGTCACGTCGCGCTCGGCGAGCCCGTGCGTCGCGATTTTCGACAAGGAAGGAAAGCTTCTCGAGACCTGGTCGAAGGATTTCGCCGACAACATTGGCTTCGATACGAACCAGGTTGCGGCTACGGCTCACGGCCTTTACTGGAGCAAAGAGGGCGGCGAAGAGTTCCTTTACTGGACCGAGAACGAAGCCGGCAAGGGAATGGACCGCATCGGGGCTCGCGTCTACAAAACCGATTTGAAGGGCAAGGTCATGTATACTCTCGGTCCGGGAGTGAAGGAGGGTTCAACCTCACAACCGTTTGCATTCAGCAACCCGACCGACGTAGCCGTCGCGCCGAATGGAGACGTTTACGTGGTCGAAGGTTATGGCAATCAGAAAGTGCATCGATTCGACAAGAACTTCAAGCTCATCAAGACCATCGGCGGCTCCGGCAAGGGGCACGGCTTGTTCAACGTCTGCCACGGTGTGTGGGTCAGCACGCTCCACAAGGATCCCGAGCTTTACATCGCGGATCGCCACAACGATAGAATCGAAGTCTTCTCGCTGGAGATGGAGTACAAGCGAACCGTCGGCGACATCCGCACGCCGTGCTGCTTTTACCAGCACGACGGACATTTATTCGTGCCGGAACTCGGACAACGGGTGAGCGTGTTCGATGCCGATGACAAACCGGTGGCTCGACTGGGCGACGGCAAGGGATTTGAGAAAGACATCACCAAGCACCCGGACAAGTTTGCATTTCCGCACGCCCTGACACTCGATTCGCAGGGCAGTCTTTATGTCATCGAATGGGTGCCGTTCGGCCGCCCGCGAAAGTTCAAACACACTCCCGCGTGAAAAAGACTGACGGAGGATCGGTACGACGAAACTTGAAGGCGTAGAGAAAACGGGGTATGAATAATGATACTGACTGGTCAGTCCATCAAAGGGAAGGACAGTTTCATCGTTGATTGCATTACCAAACACGAACGGTGTATTGTGCGCGCAGCGTTGACCGTTTCAGTGCTGTTGAGCATGATTTGGATGGTGGGTTGCAACCGGTCTCAGCCGAAGCTCGCGCCCACCAAGCCGCCGGAAGTGGATGTCGATCAGCCTACAATCGAGTCGGTGATCGACTTCGAAGAATTCACGGGCCGTACTGACGCGGTTCCATCCGTTGAGATTCGCGCTCGCGTCAGCGGATACTTGGATGAGGTTTTTTTCAAGGACGGGGCGGACGTAACGAAAGGCGAACCGCTGTTCAAAATCGACGATCGGATCTATAAGGCCACGCTCGATCGGGAAGACGGCAGTGTCAAACAGGCCAAGGCCAAATTCGATCACGCCGTAGCCGACTACAACCGCATGTTGGGCACCGCACCGGGGTCGCTTGCGCCTCAAGAACGCGACAAGACCACTTATGACCGCCACGAATCGGAAGCAGCGTACATCGCCGCGCAGGCGTCCCGGAAGCTCGCCGAGATCAATTACAACTTTACCCGGATCGCCGCGCCGATCTCCGGACGAATTAGTCGCCGGTTGGTCGATCCCGGAAACCTCGTGAAGGCCGACGAGACGCCGCTGACCACGATCGTCAGCCTCGATCCTATATACGCCTATTTCGACATCGACGAACGGACTCTGTTGAAGTTCCGCCGCTTGCTTCAGGAAGGCAAGATCAAGTCGGCCCGCGAGACCGACGTCACTGTTGATGTCGGTGTAGCTGACGAGGAAGGATATTCGCTCACGGGCGTGATCAACTTCATTGAGAATCGGGTTGAATCGGGGACGGGAACTCTGCGTATCCGGGCCGAGATCAAGAACGCCAAACGGTTCCTATCGCCCGGCATGTTCGTGCGGATCCGTCTGCCGGTTGGCGTGCCGCATCAAGCAACCGTGGTTGCCGAAGTAGCGCTGAGCACGGACCAAGGACAAAAGTTCGTCTATGTCGTGAATGAAAAAGATGAAGTCATTTATCGTCCTGTCAAGGCAGGCACGTTGAATCAGGGGAAGCGCGTGATTGAAGACGGCTTGCAGCCAAGCGATCGGGTGATCGTGAGCGGCCAACAACGGGTGCGGGCGGGCGTCAAGGTGACGCCGAAGAAAGCCGAACCTGTCCCGAAACCCGCCGCGCCGCCTGAAGTCAAAACATCCGCCGGCCTCTGAGCCGACCGACCCGAAACTCAGGGAGGTCGCTCCATTGTTCTCGCGTTTCTTTATCGATCGGCCAATCTTCGCAGCCGTGTTGTCGATTCTCATCACGCTCGCCGGCGGAATTGCCGTCTTCACTTTGCCCATCGCGCAATATCCGCAGATCACACCGCCAACCATTCAGGTCGATTGCGTCTACCCTGGTGCTAGTTCTCAGGTTGTGGCCGAGTCGATCGCCGCGCCCATCGAGCAGGAGGTCAACGGCGTCGAGGACATGCTCTACATGGTCTCTCAGTGCACGAATGACGGCTCATATACGCTGACGGTCACCTTCAAGAACGGCGTCAACCTGAATATGGCCCAGGTGCTCGTGCAGAATCGCCTGAACCTCGCGTTGCCGCGCCTCCCAGATGTAGTCAAAGCCACCGGTGTCACGACCCGAAAGCGCTCCCCCGACATATTGCTCACCGTGAGCCTGAACTCGCCGACTGGCCGCTACGACCAGCTGTACATGAGTAACTACGCCGTTCTTCATTTGAAAGACGAACTGTCCCGCCTGCCCGGAATCAGTGATGTGCTCGTGTTCGGACAGCGCGATTACAGCATGCGCATCTGGGTCGATCCCGAGAAAATGGCCACCCGCAACCTGACTGCAAGCGATCTCGTCAATGCCGTCCGCGATGAAAACTCCCAGGTGGCGACGGGACAGGTTGGCCAGCCGCCTACTGGGCATCTGCAAGCGATTCAGATCCCGCTCAGCACGAGCGGACGGCTCATTGAGCCGGAGCAATTCGAGAACATTGTCGTCAAAGCCGACCACGACGGCCGAAAAGTGCGCCTCAAGGACGTGGCGCGCGTGGAAATGGGCGCCAAGAGTCAGGACGTCAGCAATCAATTTGACCGCAAAGCCACGATTGGACTGGCGATCTTTCAACTTTCCGACGCCAACGCGCTCGATACCGCAGACCTGGTCAAGGACAAGATGAAAGAGCTTTCCAACGAGTTCCCAGAAGGCATCATCTACGAAATCGGCTACGATACCACGCCTTTTATCAGCGAGTCGATTGCCGAAGTGTTCAAGTCGCTCCGCGATGCGATTCTCCTGGTCGCATTGGTGGTCCTTGTGTTCTTGCAGAATTGGCGCTCGGCCGTGATTCCGTTGATTGCCGTGCCGGTCGCTATTGTCGGCACGTTCGCGGCGATGGCGGCCGTGGGTTTCAGCCTCAACAATCTGACGCTGTTTGGACTGGTGCTGGCGATTGGCATCGTAGTGGACGACGCCATTGTTGTCGTTGAGGCCGTGGAAAATCACATCGAGCAGGGCATGATGCCCCGCGACGCGACCATTCGGGCGATGGAGGAAGTGTCGGGCCCCGTGGTTGCGGTCGGCCTGGTGCTTAGTTTCGTGTTCATTCCGTGCGCGTTCATGACGGGAATCGTCGGCCAGTTTTACCGGCAGTTTGCCCTCACCATCGCGATTTCGACAATCATTTCGGCGTTCAATTCGCTCACGCTTAGCCCGGCTCTGGCAGCCATCCTGCTCCAACCCAAGGACGCCAAGAAGGACATTCCGAGCAGACTCTTGAATCTTGTGTTCGGCTGGTTCTTCTGGCTGTTTAACAACGGGTTTCGGCTGGCGACGTTTGGCTATGTGCGCACGGTCGGCGTTTCACTGCGTGCCATTCCTGTCGTGTTGATCGTCTACATCGGACTTCTGGCGCTTACGATCTGGGAGTTCTTGAACCTGCCGACCGGATTTATCCCCACGCAAGACAAAGGCTATGTGCTCGCCAGCATTCAAATGCCGGATGCCACGTCGGTGGAGAAAACGCGTGCCGCCATTCGCAAGATCGAGAAGATCGCGTTGGAGACGCCCGGCGTGCGGCACTGCAACAGCGTGGCGGGCAACTCCTTCTTGCTTAGCGCCTACGGTTCGAATTTCGGATCGATGTTCATCATTCTGGACGGATTCGACAAGCGCCGCGATGCCGATCTGTACAGCGACGCGATTATCGCCCGGTTGAAAGAGCGGCTGGCCACGGAGGTGCCGGAAGCGGAGGTCAACATGTTTAATGCGCCGGCGGTCTCGGGTTTGGGTCGCGCCGGCGGCTTCAAATTCATGGTCGAGGATCGAGGCGAGGTAGGGCTTCGGACACTTCAAGGCCAAACCGACAACATGGTGGAAAAGGCCAAGCAGCAGCCGGGCCTCACCGGTGTGTTTTCCGTCTTTCGCGCCAACTCGCCGCAACTTTATGCGGACGTGAATCGCGCCGAATGCCTCACGCAAGGTGTTGAACTGAACGACGTGTTTGACACCATGCGCGTCTATCTGGGTTCTCGTTACGTGAACGATTTCAATCGCTTCGGGCGAACCTGGCAGGTCGTCATTCAGGCCGACGCACGTTTTCGCAATGACTTGGACGACGTGAAGCGCTTGAAGGTGCGAAACAACAAGGGAGCGATGGTGCCGCTGGGCGCCTTGGCGACGGTCAAGGAAGTGACGGGTCCACTGGTGCTGACGCGCTACAACATGTACCCGGCAGCGGCGATCCAAGGCAGCGCCGCCTCCGGCGTCTCGACCGGCGATTCCATCGCCATCATGCAGCAACTCGCCGAACAGGAACTGCCGAAATCGATGTCTTACGAATGGACCGAAATCACCTATTTGGAAAAGCAATCGAGCAATACGGGGATCATCGTATTCGGCTTGTCGGTGGTGTTCGTGTTCATGGTGTTGGCGGCGCTGTATGAAAGCTGGACCTTGCCGCTGGCAGTTATCCTCGTTGTGCCGATGTGCGTGTTAAGTTCACTTGGCGGCATCTTGCTGGCACGCTCGGATCTGAATGTCTGGCCGCAGATCGGCACGGCAAAGATGGACATCAACATTTTCACGCAGATTGGCTTTGTCGTACTGATCGGACTCGCCTGCAAGAACGCGATTCTGATCGTCGAATTCGCCAAAT
Organism: Gemmataceae bacterium; assembly: GCA_041495645.1. Lineage (GTDB taxonomy): Bacteria > Planctomycetota > Planctomycetia > Gemmatales > Gemmataceae > JBGQCZ01. Next base: position 5,898 of record JBGQCZ010000312.1, read on the forward strand.
TCAGGCGGGACGAGGGGATTCCGCGCCGCCAGGCGATCCTGCAAGCGTGCCAACTGCGCTTGCGACCGATCATGATGACCTCATTTGCCTTTATTCTCGGCGTGGCGCCGTTGGTCTATGCCAAGGGAGCCGGGGCCGAGATGCGCTACACACTTGGCACCGCGGTGTTTGCGGGCATGCTCGGCGTCACGCTCTTTGGAATTTTCCTTACGCCCGTTTTTTTCTCCGTCGTGGACCGGGTGAGCGAAGCGAGTTTCTTCCACACGCGAACCATGCGAATCATCGGCACGATCTTACTGCTAACCGGCGTGCTGGGGACGTTCGGTCTGTTAGGCATTGCCTTGCTTCTGATGGGACGAAAGCTGCGCCCGCCAGCCACGGTGTTGCCGGTTGAGACTAGACAGAAGGGCCATTGATGTTCTCTCGGTTCTTTATCGATCGCCCGATATTTGCGGCCGTGCTGTCGATCATGGTGACGCTCGGCGGCGTCATCGCGTTGGCAACGCTGCCGGTTGCGCAATATCCCGAGATCGCGCCGCCGACGGTGGAGGTATGGGCGTCTTATCCCGGCGCCAATGCCAAGGTGGTTGCCGACACCGTCGCCGCACCGATCGAGCAAATGGTGAATGGCGTCGAGGACATGATGTACATGTCGTCGCAATGCACCAA
>JBGQCZ010000313.1:0-6548 GCA_041495645.1 Gemmataceae bacterium
CGCCGCCACTTGGCCCATGGCTTGGATTACTTGGCGCGGATTCGACTCTTGCAACTGCGGCCGGCCGAGGCCGAGCCGTACCTGAACGAGGCCCTGGCCATTCGCCGGTCCCTGCACCCCGCGGGCCATCCCGACATTGCCGACACGCTGCAAGCGCTGGGGAATGCCGCTCTGTTTGCCGGCGACCTCGCCGAGGCGCGGCAGCGCTTCACCCTTGCTCTGGACATGTACGAGCGGACTCTGGGAACGGGCCATCGGTTCTTGGGCAATACGCTCATTGGGTTGGCAATGGTAGCGACGCGTGAAGGACGGTTTTCGGACTCGGATGCCCTGCTCGCGCGCTGCGGCAATCTGCCGGTGGCTGCCAAGAACTCGCAAATCGGGATTGTCCGCTTCCATCAGGCCATTAACGCCATGTACCAGAATCGCTTCACGGACGCCGGAACACTCCTTGGCGAGGTACGGGCGTCGAAACCGCCACGATGGACGCCCGATTATTACCGCCAGGTATCGGCGCTGTACGGGCTCGCAGGCGTGTGCCGAGATGCCGGCCGGCTTCAGGATGCCGAGATGCTGTTGTTGTGGTCGGTGGAAATCACGACGGACGTATTTGGCCCCGACGATGCGCGGCTGAAGCCTTTGCTTACCGCGTTGGCAGGACTGGCTTATCGCACCGGCGGCTTCGGTGAGGCGGAGCGGAGAGTGCAGCGGGCAATTCAACTGTGCCTCCGCGCGGGTGAGGAAGAATCCGAGGAAATCGCGGCGCTGTACCACCTTTACGGCGAGCTTTTGAATCGAACCGGTTGGGGTGACGGCAACGAATTCCGGGCCAAAGCTGCCGCCATACGGAAGTCCCTGGGATTGCGCATCACGCAGTAGGGCCGCCAGCTTCGGATTGTTGGCCCGCGTCGCAAACCAGTTAAGTCTTTTCCAACCCGTTCTCGTGAGGCGTACACGAGGGACATTGGTCTGGATCGCAATAACGCGCGTCCGCGTACGAATAACTCCTGTGATGTTGTTTTCCTTATTTTGAGACTCGCTAAACGCCAAGAAGGAGAGCTGGCCATGTCGGAACTGTTGTCAAAATTCGACGGCGGAGAGTTGATTGGGCTGGTGGCGGTGGGCGGCAGCATGCTGTGCGGCATGGTGGCCATTGTCATGGGCATTTGGCACGCGAATCGGAAGTCCGAAATCGCGGCGGCGTTGAAGACGGACATGCTCAATCGCGGAATGTCCGCCGAGGAAATCCGTACGGTGCTGGATGCGGGCACGTTCGCTTCGCGATTCTCGCCGCGTTGCCGCTCGCATTCGTGACCGCAACGAACGCGGAACTTCCCGAACAGACCATGTATAATGGCCGCTGGGAGGTGTCGCCATGCCGATTCACAATTGGAAACGCGCTGACGCGAATCTGTTCCATCACTTTCATCAGCAATGGACGATGACAATCTGCAATCGGCTCAACGCCGGCTTGCTTCCCCGTGGCTATTCAGCATTGGTCGAGCAGCACGCCGCGGGATTGGTGCCGGACGTGCTTGCGCTCCAACGTCACCGGTCCGGCAAGCGCCCAAACGAACCGATTGGCGGCGTTCTCACGGCCGATCCACCGAAGACTCGCCATGTCTTTGAAACCAAAGAGCAGACTTTGGCCAACCGCGCAAATCGGATCGTGATTCGGCACCGGCTCGGCGAGGTTGTGTGCATGATCGAGATTGTTTCGCCCGGCAACAAGGCCAGTCGCTCCGCCCTGCGCTCGTTCATTGAGAAAACGCACGAATTCTTGCGGGCGGGCGTGAATGTGCTCGTAATAGATTTGTTCCCGCCGACAACGCGCGACCCTCAAGGAATCCACAAGGCCATCTGGGATAAGTTTGTGAAAGTACCGTTCGAATTGACCGCTGACAAGCCGCTCGTTCTTGCCGCGTACGTTGCCGGGGATCTGAGTGTCGGTCGCTCCACCAGGGCTCACGTTGAGCCGGTCGGCATTGGGGACACGCTGCCCGACATGCCCGCCTATCTTGACGCGGACTCGCACGTTCTCGTTCCGCTCGAAGCTACCTATCAGACGACTTGGGCGACCTGCCCGCCGGACATGCAATATCTGGTCGAGCACGGAAAGTTGCCGGACGAGTGATAATTCGGGTTCAATTCACCAGGGAACTATCGCCGCGTCTTACCTCGCGGAATTTCGGCCCCTTGAGCGCGCGCATTTCTTCGCGCAGACATAGCGTATAGGCGGCACATTTCGGGCAGGGTCGGGATTCCAGCGACTCCCGTTCATATATCGATACCGAACGACCCGCGGGCCACGAGCGTCCGCACGAACGGCAATACACTTGAATCGACTTCATTCCTGCACCTTCGGAGACGACGGCCATGGGCCAACGCACTTATCGCTTCACCTTCGGGCCTTGGAACATCAGCCAGGGGGCCGATCCGTTTGGGCCGGTGGTTCGGCCGAATGTCGAGTTCGCCGTCAAGCTGCGCGAATACAAGAAACTCGGCTTTGACGGCGTGCAACTTCACGACGACGACGTAGTTCCCGCAGACTGGAACGCCGACCAGACCCGCAAAGGCGTTGCGGAAGTCAAAAAGCTCCTCGACGGCGAAGGATTATTCGCGGAATTCGTCGCCCCGCGCCTGTGGGAAGACCCGCGCACCATCGACGGCGGCTACACAGCTAACTCGGCCGCCGACCGCCAATACGCCATCGATCGCTCCAAACGGGCCGTCGATATCGCCAACATGCTCGGCACGCGCGACATCGTTTTGTGGCTCGCCCGCGAAGGCACCTACATCCGCGAGGCCAAATGCCCGCTCACCGCTTCGCAACGCATTCTCGACGCCGTGAACGCGCTGCTCGCGCACGACAAGAACATCCGCATCCTCGGCGAGATGAAGCCAAACGAACCGATGGATCAGGCGTATCTGCCGACGCCCGGTCACTTCCTCGCCATGTGCTACAAGACCATCGATCCGAACCGCAGCGGAGTGCTGATCGAGTCGGCCCATTCGATCCTGGCCGGGCTCGATCCGTCTGACGACATGGCCTACACCCTCTGGCACAAGAAACTTTGGAGCGTTCATTTGAACGACCAGAACGGGCTCAAGTACGATCAGGACAAAACCTTCGGCTCGGTCGATCTGCGGCGGGCGTTCAACACCGTCTGGGTGCTGGAACGGGCCAACTACGACGGCTGCGTGGGCCTGGATGTCAAAGCCATGCGCACGACCAAGGTCGAGCATCAGACGAAACACTTGGCGAATAGCCGCCTGGTCTTCTTGCGGTTGGTCGAAGTCGTACGGAGCCTGGACGCGGCCAAGGTCGAGAGCTTGCGCGCGGAAAGGGATTATGAAGCGCTTGAAATGTACGTGCTGGAAAAGTTGATGGGGAAATAGAACAAATCTCACGCAGAGGCGCTGAGACCGCAGAGGATTCTCTGCGGTCTCCGCGCCTCTGCGTGAGATTAATAATGCTGACACGGCAACTTGGAGAAACCGCGGAAACCGCGGCAGATGGAGACGTCCCAGAAGGCGACGGGCGTTCCATCCTCCGAGTACCAAATTCGTCGCGTCGTTTCGACCTTCTCGAAAGCGCCTTCTATTTCCGGCGGCACGATCCCTACGTCCACGAAGATGAAGGTGCGGCCGAGAAATTCATTCGGGTCGCGGATCGGGTTGGGCCGCCAAAGGTCGAATTGGCTTTGGCGGTCCCAGAGTGCGGAACCGAGTGAATAGACCATCGGGTGGCCGTCGCAGTAAAAGGCGAGTTCGCTGGCGGTGGTCCAGCGCGACGCGGCCAGGATGGGCGCTTCGCCTTTGAATTCGGCGCGAATCAAGTCGATTTGAGTGCCCAGGTATCGCCAACCGCGCATGCGGCAGGTGGGATCGAAGCGGCGGATGGGAATGTCGTTGGCGAATTTGGGCTGGCCGGCCATCTTGGCGAGCAGCGGGCGAACCGAACTGGTATCGTGCATCAGAATCGCGGCGAGCAAGCCGGCGGCGGCGGTCATGCCGGCGCCGGCCATGAGCCAACGGCGCTTGCTCTCGCGAAGCTCGCGCAGGCGCTCGACATACCACGCCGAGGCCAGGACCAATCCCGAGAGATACGCGGTCACGGGCCAATTCAGCAGCACGTCGGTCTTGAGGCTGAACAGACCGAAGAACACGAATTGCGGCACGGACAGAAACCACAGATAACGCCGGTTCGGATCGCATTCCCGGCCCGGTCGATGCCGCCACATCGCCAGCGCCCAAACCACGAACCACACTCCGAACAGCACGCCGATTTGCCCGCCGACATAGCGCAGCGGGCCGGCCCAGATGAGCACTGGTTTGTCTACGCCCGCCTGCCCGCCGACATGGCGAAAGGTCACCCAACCGTTGTTCCAATTCCACCAAAGGATCGGCAAACAACACATTCCGGCGATGGTGCAAGCAATCCAAAAGCCTGGGCGGCGCAGAAGTTGGCGATGTTCCTTCGAGACCAAGAGAAACAGCACGGCGCACGGAATCCACAGCACCATCGTGTATTTGGCCAGGATGCCGAGGCCGATCATGAGACCCAATAGCGGCCACGCCCAGGCGGAATTGCGAAAGACCACGCGATGGCCGAGAACCAGCGCCCAGGCCCAGCAGCAGGTGTAGGGTGCGTCGATGGTCATGATGGTGTGGCTGACCGTCAGAGTCGGAATTGTCAGCGCGCCGGCGACGACGACGGCGGCGAGGCGTTCAGCGCCGAAACATTGAACGGTGAGGACGTAAAGACCCGCGAGCATGAGGCTGCCGCAGATGACCGCCGGAAGACGAACCGCCAGTCCCTCGTGTCCGCAAACCGATGTCGACCAATCGCCCGCCACTTCACACGAGGCGCGAATCAGGTAAGCGACGAGCGGGCCTTTGCTGTAGTAGCTGGCATCGAGATTTTGCGACCATTGCCAGTAGTGGGCTTCATCGGGAGCGAGATCGAGCGGGCAATTGCGGGCGAGAAACGTGAGGTGAAGTCCGGCAGCACCGCAGATCAGAATCGCGGCGATCCCTCGCCAGAACCAACGGGAGTCGGACATGAACGCTACCTGCGATCCAGAGACAAGTTTGCGTACGAGTTTGTATTCCGAATCGCGCGGCGAGGTCAACGGCAAACAAAAAAGCCCAGCCGCGTTACGGCTGGGCTTGCTCTATCTCAATACCGGTCAAACGACCGGGCTTGTAAGATCATCGATCAAATTGCCCAACACTTCGTGGGTGAGTACGAACGTCCCGGCCTGGCGTTTGGCGGCGGAATCGACGGCGGCCTGATAGCGGCGCAAGGTCGCTTTGTTGCCGCCTTCCAGCTTCAATTCGTAATGGGCCCGCTTCGCGTTGCGTACGGTCGGTTCGTCGCTGCGAAGGATCGCTTCGTTCTTCAGAAGATCGACTTCGATCACCTGGAGCGGTTCGGTCAGGCCGGTGACGCGCTCGGCGAGCGCGTCAGCCCACTTCCGCAACGCGGGTGCTTCTCCCCTGCCGCGAACGCAGGAGAGTTCCGACAATTGGCAGCTAAGGGCATCGGCCTTTTCGATGGTGACGGCCACCGACCAGCCCGAGGCCTCGTCGGCATGCGCCAGGACAAATCGGCCGGGGCTGGACGGCCGTGGCTCACCGAGTTTTGACAGGAGCGTTTCGGCGAGGGTCATCATGTTCTCCTAACAGTTTGTGGGAATGTTCGTTGCCGTCGAAGCTCATCAGGGTCGGTTTGCCTTCCACGATTGTCTCCAGATGCACCGGGCGGCTCCAGATGAACTGGAGGTTCGCTAATACATCCTTCGCGTAAGGCACCTTCAGGTCAATGCCATTATGCTGATGCAACAATAATAACTCACCCCGGTTGCGGAAGTTGCCGTCCTTGACGTAAATCCACGGTTTACCGAAATTCGTCAAACTGAACAGAAGCCGCTGTTTAATCTTGTCGAATGTCCGCGATTCGATCACGTACTGCCCGGTTTGCTCCACGAACGCATACGAGAACATTTGCGTCCGCTCGCAAAACTCCGGCGTGAGGTACGTGTCGATAAAGGTAACGTCGTTGTGAATGCGGCGCACATCGAAGATCTTCTTGCGCCCAAGGCCCAAGTCGAGGTTCCAATTGCGCTTCTTGTCCAAATCGTCGCAATCGTCGTATTCCGGTCCGAACTTGCCGGTGTTCCAGCGATGCTCGATGTCGCGCAGCAGCTCCAGGCCCAGCTTGTACGGATTGATGCGCGGACCGTGCATCGCCACCGTTCCGGAGTGATGGTCGGCGTAGTCGATCACTTCCGAAGGTTTGAGCGCTTTCTGCGTCATGATCGTGGTGTGCCAAAAGCAGGCCCAACCCTCGTTCAAGATCTTCGTCTGGCCTTGCGGGGCGAAGTAATAGGCCTCGTCGCGGATGATGGACAGCACGTCTTTCTGCCAGCTTTTGAGCGGCGCGTATTCCATGAGGAATAGCAACACGTCTTTCTCGGGCCGCTCCGGGAAGCTGCTCTCGGCCCGCTCGCGCCGCTTGCGTTCTTCGTCTTCCTCGGCCTTAA
>JBGQCZ010000314.1:0-6538 GCA_041495645.1 Gemmataceae bacterium
AGCCCGATCCGGGATACTTGACCAACTTTCAAAACAACGTCGGCCAAAGCTATTACTTTCGCGTGACCGGAAATATTGGCGGTTCGGTCTGGGGCAGCGATATCTACACGACCGATTCGCAGCTATCAATGGTGGCCGTCCATGCGGGGATTGTCAGAATCGGGCAGACCGGCATCGTCAAAGTAACGATCTTGCCGGGTCAAAACGGCTACTCCGGCTCGACGCGCAACGGCGTCTCGACCTCCGGCTACGGGCCGTATCCGGGAAGTTACAAGGTCGGCAAAGTCGGCGGGAAAGCCGAAGATTGAGGGGTTTACGCTTCGCGCTCGCGCATTGCAGCGAGCGCCGTTGCACACATCGCCGGCAAACTTGGCCCGGCGTAGATCATTCCGGAATATAGTTCAACCAAATCCGCGCCCGCCTCGCGAAACTCAACCGCATGGGTCGGTTCCATCACGCCCCCGCAGCCGATCAACAATTTCTCTGGGCCTATTATCTTTCGCAGCAACGAAACCACGCGCACGGCCTCGGCCCGCAATGGTTCGCCCGAAATCCCGCCCGGCAATTCCGGCGGCGGAAAGTGTACGTGCTGCACAGCCAATCGAGTCGAGGTATTGACGGCCACGAAGCCGTCGCACGTATCGGCTGCCAGCAGCGGATCGGTGACGGCGCGAAGAGTGTCCTCGGTCCAGAGTTCGCGGTTCTCGTTCTCGGGCGGGAGCTTGACGAGCAGCGGCGTCCGCCATGCGCGAGCGGTGTCTTCGTCCAATTGCCGAATGCGTCGGCGGGTCGGAAGGACGACATCCTCGGTCAGGTTCGGACTCTGCAACAGGCTGCGCAATCCGGGCGTGTTCGGCGAACTCAAATTGATGACGAACAGATCGACTTCCAAGAATAGCGCTTCGACCAATTGGCGAAATTCGGACTGGGTCTTCGTCAGAATCTCGGCCCGAGTCGAAAGAGCCTTGAGATGACCGGGATGCGGTCCAATATTCGCCGCTACGATCATGCCGTGGCGACGTTCCCTGGGATAACCGCACAGATTATTGGCCGCAACTGCGATCCCGCGGCTGGTAAAGCCAAGCCGGTTCCAAATCGCGCGCAGACCGGGCAGCCGTTTCATTCGCGGCGAGACGAGGTTGCCTCGCCACGGCGACAACAGGATCGTTCCGACTTCGACAAATCCAACGCCAAGACGTTCGATGCCGCGCATGCAGACTGCGTTCTTGTCGAACCCGGCCGCGATGCCGACGCGATTGCGAAAGGTCAATCCGCCCCAAGTGAAAGGGTCTTCCGGCGGTTTGGACGCGAATCGAATCGGCAAACGCAGGAGGTTCAAGCCCAACGCGTGCGCGAACTCCGGCGGCAGCCGCCGCACGATCGGCCACCAGTGGCGGTAACGGAACATGAAGTTGATGTATGAGATGAACGGCGCTTACTTCGTTACGACCACGCTCTTGGCGATGCGTTCGACCTCCGGACGCGTGGCCCGGAGGCTCTCGGGGATCAGGCTGGCCACCAGCGTCGCGCCACCATCCTTCTGGCGCAACATGTAATAGTCCAGGAGCAAGCGTTTATCGGCCATGACGGCGTCGATGGCAAACTGGTCGATTTCGCGCGGGGATTCTTGCAGCCGCCGCGGGTTGGTCGTGCCGATGATGCGGCCCTTTTGGTCGCGGATAAACGTCTCGGATTCCTTGACGAATTGCGCGGCCGACGGGATCTTCGGCAATGCGTCCAGCGTGAGCAGGATGCCGTTCTTGTCCTCGGCGTCGATCATGATTTGCCGGCCTTGCACGCCGGTCACTTTCCAGCGCCGTGGATAAGTAAAACGCACGCCGAGGTCCTCGTTGTCGTAGAGCAGCAGCGTGTTGTCGTCGTCCGGCTCGAGTTTCAACGCCTTGATCGACGCGTCGGCCAAATCGGGAGTGTTAACCCGAGCTTGACGGGTCAGCGTGAAGACGCCCTCGATCGTGCCGGTGGCTTTGCCATCCTTGTCGAGAAACAGCTGCCTGCCCTGAAACGAAATGTAGCTGATGTGGAGCGAATCGAGGTCGAAGTAGAAGCGACCGCGGATTTCATGGCGGACCGGACCGTCTTCGCTCAACCCGCGAACCGACCCGTTGATGCTGATGTCCGCAACGGATCGTCCCGCTGCCTTGGTGAGCTCCTGGAATTTGCATTCCAACGAACCCTCTTCAATCTGCATGTCGGTGAGTTCGCGGACGGCGTCCGCGGTCGCTTTCCATGAGTCGCCGGGTTTCACCGGGCTCGCCGACAACAGTCCGCGCAATCCGGGGGTAAACACGTCGGTGCGAATCAATTCAATCTCGCTCAGCATCAAAGGTCCATCGGGCGAAAACGGGACTTTCAGGTCCTTGTCGCGCAAGAGCACGAGCCGCCGCACCGACTGCCGGACCGTGTTTTGGTATCTCTGTTTCTCGATTTCCTTGCGGAACTCGATGATTCGGTATTGGCGCAGGGTCTTGTTCGGCAGGCCGTCGGCATCGATTTCCAGAATCCGCTCGTCGTAATCGATGTCGCTCTCGGCCGTCTTGGTCAGAGATTGCCCCTCTTTCTTGTCCTTTTCAGTAGGAACGGTCAGCGTTGCCGTGCCTTTCATGCGGCTCTTGACCCGAAAGACGGCGCCGGGTTCGAACTTTTCCTGCAAGTGAATGGCATCGTCGGCGCGCACGTCGACGACAGCGACGACGGCGAATGTGAGGATGACGGCGACGGGGCGAATGATCATGGCAACTCCCAATACTGGCGCGGTTTGCGGACCCAGCAGCCCGGCTGCTTTGAAGCTTGGGGCAGTTTTCAACGATTCCGTTAGCAGCCGGGCTGCTGCCCACAACTCCCGAACGAATCGAGCGCGACAAGCTACTCGATTGTATTTCGGCGGGAGCGCGAACTGGAGGGCGCAAGCAGTGCCCAAGCCCGCATTTTTCGAATGAAGGTAGGAAGGTTTGCGTCTTGCGGGATATACGCGAGCTGACGGCCGCATGGAGCATCTTTCAACTTGAGAGATTCTGCCTTGCAAAACGAAACAAGTTTAGTGTATAAAGGAACAGTATTTTTCGGGAAATGGAGGAAAAAATCGTCGAGCGAACGCTCAATCCGTGAGTGTAAACCGTTACTGGAAAAAGTGATACGTTTTGGAAGTTCAAGAGCTAATGCGCCGAATCGCAAAAAGTTGTACCGGCACGGAACGGAAAATGCAACACCAATCGGTCCCCGAGCGAATTACATCATGTCGGAACAACGCGGATCCGCAAAGGGAATGGAGGCCCGGCCGACAGTGGAACTGAAGGCGCAATGGACGGAAATCCCTCAAAACCCGAACCTGAACGTCCCCGGAGGGCATCAGAGTAGGTAAGGGGTAACGGATTTGTAACCCGTCCCGCGGAATGAGCGACATAAGAACCCGGAAAAAGCGAATATTCATGTAGGGGCTTTGCAAGAGAGCAGAGCACGGCAGCAACAGACAGCACGAGGCGAGTGGGTCGGAGCGATCAATGAGCGACTTCAAAATACAAGCGCTGGAACGTTTGACGGATCAAGTGCGATTCGCATCGCCCGGCGTGCGCCAGGAGCAACTCGAACGCGCCGGCGCCCTGCTCGCTCAGATCAAGCCCGAACGGCAATATCCCTACCAGTTCGTTTGCTTCCGCATTACCAACTATCGGACGGACGACAATGCAAACCTGCTGATCTCCGGCATCGACCTGAAGCACGACCTGGATTTGTTCCGGGAACGAGTGGCCCGATCGCTGCAGACGGCCGGACTGGAGATGCCGGCCGAGCCAATGCTCAGTCTGGCCGAGGTTAGCCGCAAGTTCAACGTTTCGACGAAGACGATTTCCCGCTGGCGCAAGCATGGCCTGATCGGCCAGCATGTGATGAACAACGGCCGGCGGCAGTTGGCTTTTTCCCGCTCCGTGGTCGAACAGTTCGTCTCCGGCCACCGAAGGGAAGTTTCTCGCGGCGGCCGCTTTTCGCGGTTGTCCGATCACGAGAAAGACGAGATCATTCGCCGGGCGCGCTGCCTTGCTCACGTCGGCAGCACGCTCACGGACGTCAGCCGGCGAATCGCGGAACGCCTCGGCCGGTCCACCGAAGCCATCCGTTACACCATCAAGGACCACGACCGCCGCTATCCCAATTCGGCGGTTTTTCCCGACGTGACCGGGACTCTCGATCCGGCTCACAAGCTTCAAATCTACAACTCCTTTCGCAAGGGGATTACCGTGAATACGTTAGCCAAACAATTCCACCGCACCCGCTCCTCGATCCACAAGGTGCTGAACGAGGTCAAGGCCCAGAAGTTGCTGGCGCGGCCGGTGGACTACATCTATAACGAAGAATTCGACGATCCGGCCAAAATCACCGACATCTCCGGGCCGATGCCCGACGAAGAGGCATTTCACGATGACATGCGCTCGAAGCGAGTGCCACGCGACGTGCCGCCGGAAATGGCCCATTTGTACGAGTATCCCCTGCTGTCGCGCGAACAGGAACGCCACTTGTTCCGACAGATGAATTACTTGAAGCACCAGGTGCACAAGTTGCAGGCGGATTTACAGCCGAACCATGCCCGGGCCGCCGAATTGGATCGGGTCGAGGAGTTGCAGGCAAAAATCGCGTTCATTCGCGATCGCCTGATCCGCTGCAACATGCGCTTGGTGGTGAACTACGCCAAGAAGCATGCCGGCCCGTCCGAAACCTTGTGGGAGCTGATCTCCGACGGCAATATGTCGCTGCTCCGCGCGGTCGAGAAGTTCGACTACGGCCGCGGCAACAAGTTCAGCACCTACGCGAGCTGGGCCATCATGAAGAACTTCGCCCGGTCGATCCCGGACGAAAAGACCTACCGGGAGCGGTTCATCACCGGCCACGACGATATGTTCGAGGCCCGATCCGACGAACGCAGCGACGAACAGGAGCAAGTGACGCAGGCCGATCAAGCCACCAAGAAAGTGAATCGCCTGCTGGAACTGCTCGATCCGCGTGAGCGCGAAATCGTTCGCATGCGAGCCGGTTTGGATAACGAAGTCAATCTGACTCTCGAGCAGATCGGTCAGCGCCTGGGCATCACCAAGGAACGGGTCCGGCAATTGAACGTCCGCATCATGAAGAAGCTGCGGGACTACGTCCAGGAGCACAAAATGGACATTTGAGTGTTGGTGCCGCAATCACCACAAAGGCACAAAGACACGAAGAAGAAAGAATTCTTCTTCGTGTCTTTGTGCCTTTGTGGTTAGTGTCCATTTCTTCGACCGCGCACGCTATGCGGGAACAGCGTTTCCTGATTCAGCGTGCCGTCTGCGGCGAAGGGCAGTGGCTGCAGTTCTCCCGTGATCTGCAAATGCTGCCGCGTCTTCGCTTCCGCCACGAGCGGGGCCGTGACCCAAAGTTCGGCGACTTCCAGCGTGTTCGGGATTAGCGCCATTCGCAATTTCGTCGTGTCGGGTTTCCAACAGGTCTTGATCCCCATTTCGATGCATTCGCTGTCGGTGAGAAAGTCGAACGGAATCTGTGAGCGGCGCAGGAAGCAGGCCGTAAGGTTGTTCATTCGAAACGGGACCGGGTCGATGCTCTTCAACAACTTGCTGGTCGTCAGGTCGGCGATGCCGCAGCCAGTGCCGTTGCCGTGGCTTTCCGGCGAAAGATCCAGAGCGCAAATGCGCGTGATTTTCGGCGACTCGAATTCCGGCGCGGTTTCCACCAGCAGCCGGCCAACCACATTCGGATCGATGCCGGCGCCGGAATAGTTCTTGCCGATCTCGCCGATCACCAACAGGTCTAGTTGATCGAACGGCAATCGCCCCATCAGGTCGCGGGATTGTTCGAGCAGTTTCGGCTCGGCCTCGAATAGCTCATCGCGATCCACGAAGCGCACCAGCGACGTCTTCTCCTCCGCGTTCTCGAGAATAGCCAGCCCGCCAAGAAACTTGGTCTTTTCGAGGATGACCTTACAGGTTTCCGGCATCATGTCGCGAAGCCCGCGCAGCCCCCAGCGGTGATGTTGCGAGGCCCCGTCGCGTTTGCCCAGGCCGATTACGGCCATTTTCACAATTCCGCTCTCGAACGAGCCGCGAAAATCGGTGTGCGGTTTAATGCGCGAGATCGTGACCACGCCGTCCGCTTCGAAGGCGTTGCGATCCCAAAAGACGGGCTCGCCCCAACTATTCGTGCCGATGTTGATCGTTTCCATGGCCGTGCGAACTTCCACCCCGAGCTCGCGCTCGCTGATGTGGTACTCGGCCAGCAGTTCGCGTTGGCCCTCGGCCGTCGCCCCGCCGTGGCTTCCCATCGCCGCCACCACGAACGGCCGGAAACCCAGTTCCTTCAACGTGTCGACCGTCGTTCTGGCGATGAGGTCAATGTTGGCGATGCCGCGGCTGCCGACGCCGACCGCGACGCCTGCCCCGGGCTTGAGCCGCTTGGACAGGCTCGATTCGCGCCATTGCCGGCGCACCTCGTTTGCCACGTCTTGAACCACCGGCTGCGGCTTTGTTTGCCGCAACGGGGCGAC
>JBGQCZ010000315.1:0-6527 GCA_041495645.1 Gemmataceae bacterium
CAACGCGGCCGTTTTCGTTCTGAAAGGAATCGACGCGACTCCCGAGGATTGGCGGCAAATTCTCGATGTGAACGTGATGGGACCAGCGCTGGTAACCAAGCATGTGGTGCCCGAGATGCGCAAGGCCGGCGGCGGCGCGATCGTCAACATCGGTTCCATTTCGAGTTTCATCGCGCAACCTCAGTTCCTTACGTACAACACCAGTAAGGCCGCCATCGCGAACATGACGCGCTGCATGGCCCTCGACCTGGTAGACGACAATATCCGCGCGAACGCGGTTTGCCCGGGAACCGTGTGGACGCCGATCGTGGAGCGGTTGACGAAGGAACGGGGTTTGGACCGCGCCGCGGCCGACAAACACCCGGAATTCGGCGCCTCGCACATGATCAAACGGCTGCCCGAGGCTCGAGAGATCGCGTACGCCATTCTCTTTCTGGCCTCCGACGAAGCATCGTTCATTACGGCAGAAAACTTGATGGTGGACGGCGGCTACGTGGCGAAATGAACCGGGTTGGCCGCACGGTCGCAAAGAGAACTTACATTCCCGCTCGGGCAGCCCATGAATGCACTTCTGATCGTCGCCGCCTTGGCTTGTCACGCTGAACCTGAAAGGCCGAAGATGCCGGCCTTCGACGCGCCGGTCATGTTCAACACTCCGGAAGCAGACAAGATTCTGGCGGCCATGCAAGTGTTTCCCGCCGACAATCCCTGGAACGAGGACATTTCCAAGCGGCCGGTCGCCGGCAATTCGAAGCAGATGATCGCCGGCATCGGCGCCGACAAGCGACTCGCCTACAACCTCGACATGTCGTTCATCATCGTGCCGCCCGACCAAAAGAAGGTGGCCGTCAAACTCGTGGGCTATCCCGATGAATCGGACAAAGGGCCCTTTCCCGTGCCAAACAATGCACCGATCGAAGACTGGCCGCTGAATCGTAAGGAACTGAAAGACTATCAGCGCGAGAAGGCCGATGGCGACCGGCATTTGATTGTCGTCGATCCGACTAATCATCGGCTGCATGAATTCTATCAAGGGCGTTTGACCGATGATGGTTGGCAGGCGTCGTGCTCGGCGACCTTCGATCTGAGCAGCAACAAACTTCGGCCTGACGGATGGACATCGTCGGACGCCGCAGGCCTGCCGATCTTTCCGGCGATTATCCGTTTCGACGAGGGCGAGGGCGGGATGGTCGAACACGCCATGCGCTTCACGGTTCGGCGCACGCGCCGCGCGTATGTGTATCCGGCCACGCACTTTGGCAGCCGGCTCAACGATGCGAACCTGCCGCGCATGGGCGAGCGCTTTCGCCTGCGCGCCGATTTTGACGTGAGCGGTTACTCGCCACACGTTCAAGCCATTCTTAAAGGATTGAAGAAGTACGGAATGTTCGTCGCCGACAATGGCGGCGACTGGCGGATCTCGGTCGCTCCCGATGCGCGCATCAAAGGATTGGACGAATTGCACAAGCTGAAAGGCGCCGATTTCGAAGTGATCGTTTCGACTGGACCAAATGAAGGGCCGCGCTCGAAATGAGCTGTTTCGCGAATCCTCCTCGCCAATTGTGAAGATTTCAAGTCTTTGTGGCATATTCGGTTACAACCGGCGCACCTTCGACGTATATACTGGTAGAGAATGATTTTGTCGCAACGGACATAGATCATTGCTCCGCGACCGGATACTATTCTCGAGTTGAGTAGTGAACTGGTGTGTGGAGGGAATCATGGGTTCCATTACTCTTCCGCTCGGTGGATCGGATCCCGTCGCGCCTCCTTTCTGTTTGCCGGCGTTGCAACGAACTCCGCACCAGCAGTTTGTGTTGCGACGTGGCCCCTACCCCGCTCGACCCGACGTTTGCAGTCTCGAACTTGTCCGCGGCTGCGCCCACCGATGTGTTTTTTGCCCCTCGCGGACCCAATCAAACTACGTCGGAGATGAGTCGGTGGTCCTCTTCGACGGTTTGGCGGATCGCTTGGCTGTCGAATTGGCCGCTCGGAAAGATAAACCGCGCATCGTGCTCATTGGTCCGGACACCGATCCGTTTCAGCCTCTCCCCGAAATCCAACGCGAGACTCTGAAGATTGTCGATGTGCTGAGCCGAAACGGCGTCGTCAGCTGGCTCAGCACGCGCGGGTCGATCGAACCAAGTGTCCTCGACGAGTTGTCGGAACATCGTGAAGCGATTCGAGTTACCGTCGGATTGACCAGCCTCGATCCGGAAATTCAAAAGGCCCTCGAACCGGCCGCCAGCCCGGCTGCCGAACGACTTCATTTGATCACCGAACTGAAAGCCCTGAAGATCCCGGTCGAAGTGAACCTCGAACCGCTGTTGCCGAACGTGACCGATCAGCGCGATTCGCTCCGGGCGATGTTGGAGAGCCTGGCGGATCGCGAGGTGAATCAGGTCTCCGCCGGCTATCTGGTGCTGCGTCCCGGAGTGCGCAAACAAATGGAGCGCGAGCTCGCGTCGCGGCCGTGGCTGGAAGCGGCGCTGTCGGCATACGACGACGGCCCGATGCTGCGCGACGGGAATCAGTTGTCGCAGTTCTTGCACAAGTCGAAACGCCAACGGGGCTACGCGATGCTCATGTCGTTGGCCGCCAATCTCGGGATCGAAGTTCGCTTGAGCGGCTCGACCAACCCCGACTTCTATTCCCCGCCGCCGGCGGTTCGTCCCGGCCGTATCGTCCCGTCGCTGCGGCAAGCATTTCGCGATTCCCTTCAGACCGCCGGACCGAACGACTTGTTTGGCGCTTGAGTCGAATGCTACTCCCCGTTGGCGTCTCTCCGTACAACAACGTGACGCTGCCGGAGTTTGCCCTCGCGCGAACGGAATGATTCCACCATGAGCGACCTGTCACCTCACGCCGCGGGCGGCTTCCCGAAGGCCGACACGCTTCTCAACCGAACCTTCATCGGCCTGCTCATCGCCCAATTCCTGGCCGCATTCAACGACCAGGCGATTCACGCCTCGGCCATGTTCTTCGCGATCAACACGAAGACCATGACCGAAAGCACTGCCATTTCGTTGATGCCGATTCTGTTCTTCGCGCCGTGGGCCATTTTTCCAACGCTCGCGGGCTACTATGCCGACAAATACAGCAAGCGCACCACGCTGGTGTTCTGGAAGTTCGCCGAGATCGGCATTACCAGTCTCGCATTGATCGGCTTTATCATCGGCAGCGAAATCGGCATGCCGAACTTTGGCGCCGGCATCGTCCTGTCAACCGTCTTCCTGATGGGTCTTCACTCGACGTTTTTCGTGCCGGCCAAATATGGAGCCATGCCGGAGATCTTGAGCGACGATCTGCTGTCGCGCGGCAACGGGATCCTCGAATCGCTCTCGTTCCTGGCGACGATTCTCGGCACGGTATGCGGCGGATTGTTGTCGTATTATTTCCAGACCGACGAATATGTGATCGGCATATTCCTCACGATTCTGGCTATCGTCGGGGCCGTTGCCAGCTTGATGATTCGGCGCATGCCGCCGGCGAACGCGGGCCGGCCATTCCCGCGCTACGTGTACCGCCCGCTGATCGAAACCTTGCGCGAAATTATCCGCTCGCGCCCGCTGCGTTTCGCGCTCGTTGGCATTGCATTCTTTACGTTTATGGTCACGTTCATGCGTTCGGCCGTCTATATGCTGGGCGAGTCGCGCGCCGAGCGCTGGAACGAATTGCAGACGAGCGGGATTGTCGGCATGACCGCGCTGGGAATCGGACTCGGCAGCCCGCTCGCCGGTTGGCTCTCGGGCAAGAAAGTCGAACTCGGCTTGATACCGATCGGCGGCATCAGCATGGTTCTGGTCATCTGCCTCGCTGCGATGTACATGGATCAAACGCGAACTCTGATCGGCTGCATCATCTTGATCGGATTTTTCACCGGCTTTTATCTTGTGCCGCTGTTCACTCAGCAGCAGCATCGCGCGCCGAAAAAAGAAAAAGGCCAAGTGGTCGCGACATTCAATTTCACGAATGTGATCGGCGCAATCACGGCATCGGTGCTGTTTTTCGCGCTGGTGAAGTTGGCGCATTTCTCGGGTGTTTCGCCGCGGATCGAACAAACGGATGGCAGAGGGCCGCGAATGCTAACCCTCTTCACCACCGACAAGCATCACCGGCCAAATTCCATTGGATGGGAAAGTGAAGCCGGTGTCGGAGGCTTCGTGGGTGAAATGGGGCAGATTGATCCCAACTCGATTTGGAACCTCGAAGGCGACGACGCGGTCGTTGGAAAATCCATTATTCACTTCACGCAAAAGGCGCTCGTGGCGTGGGACAAATATGAGGAGCAACTGAACGCGGCGAATGCGAGCAAAGCGGTCGCCCTGGCGCCGATTTCCGTGATCGTAAGTCATTATTCGCTCGCCGGAAACACCCATTATTATGTGCGCTTGAGCGATGAGACATTACCGACTGTCTACGACAACCGCCAATTGCCGCGCTATCTGTTTCTCGGCGCCGCGGTCATGACATTGCTCGTATTGGCCGCGTTGTTCCACCTGCTGCCGGATTTGCTGCAGCGGACGCGATGGGTGCTTCATTCCCTGCGCAAAGAGCGCCTGCGCGTTCACGGGATTCTCAATTTGCCCGGTCACGGTCCAGTACTCATCGTGACCAACGCGGTCGGCGCGGTAGAGCGCAAGAACGTCTGCTGGGCCAGCGATCGGCAAGTTCACTTCTGGAACTGCAACGACGCAGCGCAAATTGACAAGCTCCTCAAGTATGAGGACGTTGCGGCCATTTCCGTTACGCAAGCCGATCCGGCGGCATACGAGAAACTCCGCGTCCAGCTTGGAAATGACGTAGTGGTTCTTCCAGTTCATTCCGCGCCGAGCGAAGTGAAGTTCGGCGCTGCGGTGCCGGCGGCGAGCAGCGTCGACGAAGTCCTCGCGGCCATCTCCAAGGCAAACGAGTCGCAAGAGCATTGATCCCGGGTCAGCGCAACGACTCGAGAATCTTCAATCGCATCGCCGAGAGAGCCGGCACCAGCCCGCCGAGCCGGCCCATGACCATCGTGAAGAGGATCCCGATCAGGAATACGTCGCGATCGACGACCAGTTTGGCCGCGACGGTTTTTCCGCCGCCGCCCTGCCCGCTGCTGGCGATGCTGGTGACCGAGAAGCCATCGCAGAGCGAACCGAGCAGCACGCCCGCAAGTCCGCCAAGCAGCGCGATGGTCATCGACTCCAGCAGGAACGCGACCAGAACCTGCCAGCGTTTGAAGCCAAGCAAGCGCAGAATGCCGATGTCTTTTGTCCGCTGGGCAATCGCGGCATACATCGTGTTCATGACGCCGAATATTCCGCCGATCGCCATCACGATGGCCACGACGATGATCGTGTAGAGCGTCTGCTGATTGTTCTTGTTCAATTCCGCGAAGTACTCCTTTTCCGGAACGGCTTTCAGTTTCTGCGTCTGGTAGCGATTGCGGATGTGATACGCCATCGCCCGGGCGCTGGCCTCCGATTCGTCGTCGACGCGCATCACATAGGTGGTGTAACTTTTCTTTCCGAAGGCGTCGGTCACTTTGTTGAGGTTGCTGCACCAGACCTCGGAACCAAACGTCGTGCCTTCGGTCTTCATGAGGCCGGTAACGACCCAAATGAGATCTCCCAGTTCGAAGGTATCGCCCGGTTGCAAACTCTTCTTGCCGATATCCTCGCCAAGCGTTGCCGCCACGCCCTGGCCGAGCACGCACTCCACTCGGCTTTGATCGTCCACGCCCTTTTGAGTGAACCAGTTGTGGCTCTTATCGATCAATTCGAGCCCGTGAACGGCCGCGGAAACCTGTGAATCCACGATGATGCGCACTTGAACGAACCGACGCCGGTTTTGGGTGTTTGCGATCAGGTGGTTGATCACGCAGTAGGTTTCGCGGCTGCCGAGATACACCGTGACGCCGTCTCGCTTGATGGTCTTGACACTCACGGGTTTTGCTAAAGGACGGTCATTCTCGTCCTCGTTCACCTTGATTCGATCGACGTTGCCCACGTCGCCGTAGCCGAGATTGCTGAACAGTTCGTCGGTAGCGCCGTCCGATAGAACCATGACATTGCCGGGATTTCCGCTTTGCTCGGTTAGTTTCGTCATGCCGTTCACGAACGAGAGCATGAATGTGAGCATGAACAAGACGACGATGAACGCGACGGCCGTTAATGCCGTAATATGCCAGCGCACGATCAGGTTTCGCAGGCTGTAGCTGAACGGCACCTTTGCGATGATCGCCAGGATCACCAGATCGATCACATAGATCAGAAAAATAACGTAGGGCCATTGGTCGACCATCGTGTAGGGAAGCCGCGACGTCAGGCTGTCCGGGAGCAGCTTATGCGAAATGGTTCCGTAAAACGTGTCGCCTCTCAAATGCAGCAGCGTGACAATCTCGGTCGCAAAGGCCACAATCGCAAAAAGCAGCGCGAAGGAGGTCAATAAGCCAGCAAGTCGACGAGTGAACCCGATAAATCGAGACTTTGTCGGCGCGACCACGTCGGTCAGCACGGCTTCATTGGGATTCACTGCCGGCAGAG
>JBGQCZ010000316.1:0-6510 GCA_041495645.1 Gemmataceae bacterium
AAACGTAAACAAGCTCACTTCTTGAAGAGTCTCGATTTCCAACCGGCTCGGTGCAGCCACCACCGGCTGACCGTGCCCACCGTTGAAAGCCCGTAGCGCACGCTGCGTTTGAAGTTGATGCTGCTGGCTTCGTCGAAGTAGCGCACCGGCACCGGCACGTCGCCCAAGCGGAATCCGAAATTCACCGCCTGCACCAGGAACTGCGTGTCGAACACGAAGTCGTCGGAGTTGCGCTCGAACGGAATCGTCTCCAGCACTTCACGGCGGTAGACGCGGAAACCGCTGTGGAAATCGCCAAGGTTTTGGCCGAGCGCGAAATTCTCGAATAGCGTCAGGCCCCGATTGGCGAAGTACTTGTACGTGGGCATGCGGCCCTTGAATGCCTCCTGCCGCGAGCGGATTCGGTTGCCTACCACCACGTCGCAAATGCCCAATTCGATGATGCTCACCGCGTGCGGAATCACCCGGCTGTCGTATTGATAGTCCGGGTGGATCATCACGACGATGTCGGCCCCGCGTTCGAGGGCGTAGCGGTAACAGGTCTTCTGGTTGCCGCCGTAGCCGCGATTCTCGGGGTGCTCGATGACCGTGAGGCCCATGTCGCGGGCCACGCGAACGGTGTTGTCCGTGCTGCCATCGTCTACGAGAAGCACTTCATCGACACAACCGACCGGCACATCCGCGAGCGTGGCGGCCAGCGTGCGCTCGGCATTGTAAGCCGGCAACACGGCAATTATCTTGTGCTCGCGCTTAGGGGCATTGCCCTCGGGCACGAGAATTCGTTCGACGTGAAAGATCTCGTGAACGGGCTTGAGCGGTGGCTCTTTCAACAATACTTGCGGCATTGCGTAGCTCCGGGTTACCAGACTATTATGACCCCGGGATAATGTGCGTATTCCCATTTTCCGAGAGAACGCCGTTGGTTCCAAACGGCATGGGCGGCCTTTCCGGTACGAACCCGGCCTTGCGCAGCAATTCTTGTAATTCGGCGCCGTCGATCACTTCCTTTTCGATCAGGCGGGCAGCCACCAGGTCCAGCACTGGCCGGTTGCTGCGCAGGATGTCCCGCACCTGGTCTGTGGCCGAGTCGATGATTAGGCGAACTTCCAGGTCGATCTCGCGGGCGGTCTCTTCGCTGCACTCGCGGCCGCCATCCGCGAAGAGTGACTCCAAGAACGTATTGCCGTCCCCCTCGCGGTAAAAAACGCGGCCGAGGCGGCTCATCCCGAACATCTTCACCATGCGCCGGGCAATGCGATTGACCTGATTGAGGTCGCTGGTCGCCCCGGTCGAGATGTCGCCATAGACGATTTCCTCGGCGATGGTGCCGCCCAGCGCAACCTTGATATTCGTTTCCAATTGCGAGCGCGTCATCAGGAATCGGTCGTCCTCTGGCCGTTGCATCACGTAGCCGCCGGCGCCAGAACCACGCGGAATAATTGAAACTTTGTGAACCGGATCGGCAGTCGCGATCGAACAGGCGACCAACGCGTGCCCGGCTTCATGGATGGCGATTTGCCGTTTCTCGTCGGGCCTCATGATCCGGCTCTTGCGTTCAAGACCGACGGCTCCGCGCTCCACCGCTTCGTCCAGGTCGGCCATCTCGACCTTCTCTTTGCCTTTTCGCGCGGCAAGCAGGGCCGCCTCGTTGACGAGGTTGGCCAGGTCCGCGCCAACCGAGCCCGGTGTCAACGACGCGATGCGGCGCAGGTTCACGTCGTCGGCCATTTTGACGTGCTTGGAGTGAACCTTCAAAATCGCCTCGCGGCCGTTGATGTCCGGTTGATCGACGACCACGTGGCGGTCGAAGCGGCCGGGACGCATCAGGGCCAAATCGAGCATTTCCGGCCGGTTGGTCGCGGCCATGATGATCACGCCGCGATTGGTGTCGAAGCCGTCCATTTCGACGAGCAACGCATTGAGCGTCTGTTCGCGCTCCTCGTGCGGGTTGGCATTATTGCCGCCGCGCGAGCGGCCGAGCGCGTCGAGTTCGTCGATGAAGACAATGCACGGGGCCTTGGTTTCGGCGTCGCGGAAGAGATCGCGGACGCGGCTGGCGCCCACGCCCACGAACATTTCCACGAAGTCGCTGCCCGAGAGGCTGAAAAACGGCACGTCCGCCTCGCCCGCCACGGCTTTGGCCAACAACGTCTTGCCCGTGCCCGGCGAACCGACCAGCAGCACGCCTTTGGGAATGCGGCCGCCGAGCGCTTGATACTTTTGCGGCCGTTTGAGGAAGTCGACCACTTCGCGCAATTCGGCCACGGCCTCGTCGATGCCGGCCACGTCCTGAAACGTCACGCGCGTATCGCGCTTGGCGTACAGCCGATGCCGGCTGCGACCGACGCTGAACGGCCCGCTGCCGCCCGATATCCAGCGGATCGCGTACAGGCCGATGAACAGAATTCCCACCATCATCATGCCGAGAATCAGAAACTGGACCACGCTTTTCATCAGCGAGTCTTCGACGTCGGACTGATAGGCGCTGCCGACGTATCGATCCAATAGTTTCTGCAACTCGTCGTCTTTTTCAAATCCGAGACGGGAAGTGCGGAAGGTCAGGTCGTGTGAAACCTCGCCAGCGGGGGATTCGCTGTCGGCTTTGGCTGCGGCAGCGGCCCCGCTCACGTGATCGCGAAATTCGAGCTTGCCGCGAATCTCCCCCGGGCCGACCTTCACGTCGTGAAAGCGCATCCCGGGGGCGCGCAACAATTGCTTGAATTCGCCATAGCTGGGGTTAAGTGCCGCCGTGTCGCCGCGTGCCAGCCACAGCAGCGGCAGAAACAACAGCAATAGGAGCAGGAGGAACGGGTTCGAACCGATCCAGGACCGACTGCGTTCCGGGCCTCGTTTTTGCATCGCGGGTCCGCATGAATGTCCAAACGGCGCACCTCGCGCCTGCCATACAGTATATAGCAGTTCGTGATTCAAGCGGACCGAAGCGCACATTCGATCAATCGATTCCAGGCAGCCGTCGAGCACCAAGAAAAAACCAACCAACATTGCCAACTTGAACTCGCTTGCATCGGACCTTTTCCTTCTGTAGGGTGTGAGAAGGAAAATTGTCCCATGGCGACAGCCACCATTCCATGCTCGATTCGGTGAGCGAAAACGAAGCCCGCGTGCGTCTGACTGTCAACCCCGTGCCCCTCCTAATCATCGCAAATATTGCAGGGCGCTAAGATTTGGAACCGAAGTACTATGGATGCCGGAACAATCAAATGCACGGAATCGAACGCACGGCCCACGAATTGCTCAACGCCCAGGCGCAGGGCGAAGCCGCCGAGAATATCGCGAAGTCCTCTATCGACGCGATTCGCGACCGCGACCCCAAGGTGAAGGCATTTTTACATCTCGATGATTCGGCCGCGATGGAACTAGCTCGGGTCGTTGATGTCAAACGCAAGAATGGTCAACCGCTCGGGCGGCTGGCCGGCGTGCCGATTGCCATCAAAGACGTGCTGTGCATCCGAGGGCAGCAGACAACGTGCGGTAGCAAGATCCTGAAGAACTTCGTTCCGCCCTATGACGCAAATGTCATCGCGGAACTGAAGAAAGCCGATGCCATTCTGATCGGCAAGACAAACCTCGACGAATTCGCCATGGGTTCGTCCACGGAAAACAGTGCGTTTCAAATCACGCGGAATCCGTGGGACTTGGAGCGGATTCCGGGCGGCAGTTCCGGCGGCAGTGCGGCGGCGGTAGCGGCATGCGAAGCCCCGCTCGCGCTCGGCACCGATACCGGCGGGTCGATCCGCCAACCCGCCGGTCATTGCGGGATTGTCGGCATGAAGCCGACCTACGGCCGCGTTTCGCGATTCGGCTTGGTCGCGTTCGCGAGTTCGCTCGACCAGATTGGGCCACTTGCTCACGACGTTGCTGATTGTGCCTTGCTGTTGGAAGTAATCGCCGGACACGACCGCCGCGACAGCACCAGCATCGATTCGCCGGTTCCACAGTACTCGAAGACGCTTGAAGCGCCTGTCAAGTCGTTGACCATCGGCGTGCCGAAAGAGTTCTTCGGCGGTGGGTTGGATTCAGAAGTCGAAAAGAGCATTCGGGAAGCGCTCAAAATGTACGAATCGCAGGGAGCGAAGCTGAAAGAGGTGTCGCTGCCGCACAGCGGCTACGCGATTGCCGTTTATTACATTGTGGCGACAGCGGAGGCATCGAGCAACCTGGCCCGTTACGATGGCATGCATTTCGGCCATCGCACCGTCCAGAAGGCCGACCTCATCGGCACCTACAGCAAATCGCGCGGCGAAGGCTTTGGCAAGGAAGTGCAACGCCGTATCATGCTCGGCACCTACGCGCTCAGCAGCGGATATAAGGACGCCTATTATCTCAAGGCCCTGAAAGTCCGCCGCCTGATCAAGGACGACTTCGACAGAGCCTTCGCCGACTGCGACGCGATCATGGGGCCAACCTCGCCCACAGCCGCCTTCAAGATCGGTGAAAAGTCCGACAATCCGCTCGCCATGTATCTGTCGGACATTTACACCATCAGCGCCAACCTTGCGGGCATTCCCGGCATGAGCATTCCGTGCGGCTTCACCAAGAGCGGACTGCCGATCGGACTCCAAATCCTGGGTGCCCCATTTGAAGAGGAGAAGCTGCTGCGCATCGCACGCATGTTCGAGAAAGCGACCAACTGGCACACGATGCGGGCGAAGCTGTGACTCTGTTCTACTAACGTTCAAGTTTTGTGCCGTGCGCAAGATATTGCCGATGTCGTGCACCCGCCGTTTGATTCCGGCGTCTACCCCCACCCATCCGCGGAATCACCCGTTTGAGCGCGGACACATTAAGGAATCTCGCAAAAACCAATAACCTCCAACGACTTAGGGCGATTTTCGCTCATTGCGGTCTCAATACGCTTTGAGCTCGAAATCACCATTTAACCAACGGCTAATGGCTATGACCCCTTCGGACCTTCGGGGTCGATCTGGACCAAGATGTTAGATTGCGGCTCGGCCGCGCCGGGGTTCAATTCTCTTATTCCCGCACCAGTTTCTGAAAGCGATCGCGTAGCTGACGCGTCATTGGGCCGGGCTTGCCGTTGCCGATCGTTCGACCGTCCACTTTTACAACCGCAATCACTTCGGCGGCGCTGCCGGTGAGGAAGACCTCGTCGGCCGAGTACACGTCGTGGCGGGTCAGGGCGATTTCCTGGGTGGGGATGTCGGCGCCGCGGGCCAACTCCAGCACCGCTCCGCGCGTAATACCTTCGAGGATTCCGGCGTCGGTTGACGGAGTCTTTAGCACGCCGCGTTTCACCACGAAGATGTTGTCACCCGTGCATTCGGCGACTTCGCCCTTAACGTTGATCATGATCGCTTCGAGACAACCGGCCCGGATCGCTTCGATCTTCGCCAGGATGTTGTTCAGATAATTCAGCGACTTGATCCGCGGGTTGAGCGCGTTTGGATGATTGCGGATTGTCGAGGCGGTAATGACTTCCAAACCGTTGTCGTACAACTCGGGCGGGTAAAGCTGGATGTCATCGACGATGATGATCACTTGCGGTTCGCATTTGCGCGGATCGAGCCCGAGCGAACCGGGACCTCGCGAAATCACCAGCCGAATGTAGGCGTCCGGCTTGCCGTTTGCCTTTACCGTCTGCTCGACGGCTTTGATCATC
Organism: Gemmataceae bacterium; assembly: GCA_041495645.1. Taxonomy (GTDB): domain Bacteria; phylum Planctomycetota; class Planctomycetia; order Gemmatales; family Gemmataceae; genus JBGQCZ01. The sequence continues at coordinate 5,642 of JBGQCZ010000316.1, forward strand.
GCGTCGGGCGCCAGCGGAATTTCAAGCAGAATTGCTTTCGCGGAATCGTAGAGCCGCTCCATGTGCTCGCGATGGCGGAAAACCTTGCCGCTGTAGACGCGCATGCCTTCGAACACGCCGTCGCCGTAGAGAAACCCGTGATCGTAAACGCTGACCTTGGCGTCGGCCTTATCGACGAGTTTGCCATTGATGCTGATCGCGGCCATGTTTCACCATTTAGCCCCCAGCTTGCCGGGGGACAGCCTCACCCCCGGCAAGCCGAGGGCTAAATGAATCAACCCGCCAGCGGCGGGCTATAACTAGGGCGTTCGACGCGCCCGCCGACCAGCCGCACCACGCGGTCGCTGCCGGCCGCAAGGTCCATGTTATGCGTGACCATGACGATGGTCAGCCCGTCGCGTTTGTTCAAGTCGCGAAGGATCTTGACGATCTCGTGGCCGGTCTCCTGATCGAGATTTCCGGTCGGTTCGTCGGCGAGCAGAATCCGCGGATTGCAAATCAGGGCACGAGCGATGGCGGCCCGCTGCATCTCGCCGCCCGAGAGTTCGCGCGGCTTGTGCTTGAGCCGATGACCCAACCCGAATCGCTCCAGCAACTCCGTGCCGCGCCGACGCATCTCGCGCCTATTACGCCACCATCCTAGCACGGAATGACTGATCATGGCCGGCATCAACGTGTTTTCCAGGGCCGAGAGTTCCGGCAGCAGGTGATAGAACTGAAAAATGAACCCGAAGGTCTGGTTTCGCAGCAAATCGCGCTCTTTCGCCGACAAGCAATCGATACGCTGCCCGTCGAGCATGATCGCGCCCTGGTCCGGCTGATCGAGCGTGCCCAGCAGATGCATGAGCGTGCTCTTTCCCGAACCCGAC
>JBGQCZ010000317.1:0-6509 GCA_041495645.1 Gemmataceae bacterium
ACAGCGTCTGCGGGCGGCAAGGCGTCGTCAGGAGTGTTCATACCTTAGTCCTAGCGCCATTCCTCACGACCGCCAAGCGAGACTGAGGTTTATTTCACAGCCTCTCAGCCCCGGCCACGCATTTCGACTCTTGCATTACAGATTGCTCGGATCGTTCTCCGGCACCCGGTAGGCTCGTTCCCAATCATTGCCGCGCTGGAGTAATCGTCGGATCGGCCCCGGCAACATCGACTTGGCCAGACCACGCCAGGCTAGCCGATGCTTCCAGTCCTGACGCAGCGAACGGGCAAACCACTTCATGCTCGCCGACGCACTGTACGACCGTAGCGAAATGCCCATGTGGCAACTGGTTTCCGCCAGCGCGTGATGAATTGACTTGGCAGGCAACCGTTCGCGTCCTCCCCGATTCAGAAATCGCCGCATCAGCAACAGCGCGGTCTTGAGCCGCTCGCCGACGCGCCGCGACAGATTTCCGTGCCCGCAACGATAACTCACTAACGGTTCATCAACGTAGTCGAAGCGATAATGCGCCGCTGCCCGCAGCCAAAAGTCGTAGTCGATGGCCAAGTCGATATCGGTATCGAACATGCCCAAGTGCTCGAAGACCAACCGCCGCACCACCGCTGATGAGAAGCACACGAAGTTATCGCGAAACATCTCCGCCAGCACTTCGCCGCGATGCAGCCTTGGTTGTGAATACGGCAAATCGCTCCCGTTCTCATCGATCATAACCCTGCGAGAATAGACGACGCCGAGCGACGGATCGCGGTCGAACAAGGCAACTTGTTTTTTGAGCTTATCGAGATGCCAGATGTCGTCGGCATCGAGGAAAGCAATGAGTGGGCTGCGGGCAAGTTCGATCCCGGCGTTCTTCGCGCCCGGCTGGCCCAAGTGATCGACCGGCGCGAAGCGAACGCGACTGTCCGGCAGGTACGATTCGATGATCTTGCGCGAATCGTCCGTTGAGCCATCGTCGACAACGATGAGTTCGAGATCGCGCAGAGTCTGTTTGAGAACGGAGTCGATCGCCTCGCGCAAGAAGCGGCCGTAATTGTAGTTCGCCATCACGACGCTGACGCGCGGGATCATATGGTTACAGGCACCTTGGAAATGCAGAAGCGGTACTTGCCCGACGGTTCCTGCGGAATCTGTTCGACGAATTCGAGTTCCCAGCGCGTGTTCGGCCCGAAGCGTTCGCGGACCAGGTCTTTGAGCCGCGCCACGCTAGGATCGCCAAAGTCGTCGGCACGTACGATCCGAAAGCGGAACTGCGTCACTTGCTCCTGTACGATTTGCATCTGAGCGACACCGGGCACGTGCATCGCGAAATTCTCGGTCAGTGAGATGCCCGATATCAGCTCGCCCGTTTCGGTAGTAACGTAATCGGATTCGCGGCCCTCGATGCGCTCAAGCATTGGCAGCCCGCGACCACAGGCGCAACGTTGCGATGACCAGGCCGCCACGTCCCCGACCTTGTAGCGAATGATCGGCATCGCCCGATTGACCAGATCGGTAACAACCACCGCCCCCGCTTCGCCTTCCGCCGCCGGTCGGCCATCGACCAGCACCTCGACATACAACCCGTCGGAGTTCACATGCAGCCCGCAATGCTCCTCGCACTCCGAAGCGATCAGGCTCACTTCTTCGCAACCGTAGCGATTGGTTACGCGGCATGCGAAGACTTCCTCGATCACGCGCCGCTGCCAATCGTGCAACACCATCGCCGTCGTGATGATTCCCTTCGGTCGAATCCCGTCAGGCCCGTGCTTTCGCACAAACTCCGCAAACAAAAAAACCGAATGTGCATGCCCAAAAATCAGCTTCACCCGTTTACGTTTCGCGCTCGTAGCGAACCTCGAAATCGAGTCTTCATTCATCAGCAATGTGTCGAGATAATCGGCCCGCTCCAACAATAAATTCCGCAGCCGCCCGCGCCAGCCCAACTGCAAGTACTCCGGATTTCCCCACACCTTCGCCGCCCGCTCACCGAAGCGCCAACCGCTCCATTCGTCCGAACGCAACGTGCACGCTCGCTTGAACTGCATCCCCGCGTCGTCGAGCAAGACGCGCAGCGGCACGCCGGTCGAGCCCGAAGTCTTCTTCAAGTGCAGGTTCTGCCCGCAATACGAGGACGAAAGCAAATCGTCGAACCGATCGCGGATGTGTTGTTTAGTCAAAATCGGAATGGATTGAAAGTCATCGAATGAATGAATTTCACCCGACAGATCGCGATAGAAGGGCACGGTTTGGCGAGCGTGGGAAACGATCTCGCGAAGCCCCGCCAACTGGCGTTGGTGAATCAGTTCCGGTGCATCGAATTGCGTGCGCTTCAGCCGCCGGAAGTGGCGCAAATAGGGGCTTTGTTCCCACGCGGCCCACCCAGGGGCGATGAGGTGGCGGGAGATTGGTGCGAGCAGATCCAATAGGAGTCCTTTCTGGAGGTAGGAGGTAGCAGGAGGTAGGGTGGGTCAAGGAGCTTTAAGCGACGCAGGCCCACCATTCCGCCAGCGACGCAATGGTGGGCCTGCGTCGCTTAAAGCTCCTTGACCCACCTTACGAAATCCAGCATTTCTGCTCCGCGAGCTACGACGCCGCTGGCGACATGCCGGGAATCTGCCATCCGTATTGCTGTGCATATCCCTGCGCCGCCGGCATCCTTCTAGCCGCCCGCATCGCGATCACCAGGAAACCGATGTACCACAGCCAAGTAAATCGGAACAAATTGTGGCCGAAGTTTCCTTCCAGGAGCAACAGGACCAAGGCCATCGCCAGCGCTCCGGTCAGTTGAAACATGAATTGCCCGTCGGGCGTTTCGATGAATCGGCATTGGCGGCGGAACTTGACGATGGCGGCGATAAACAGCCCGACCATCACCGCGAAGGCAATCACGCCCACCCCGCCAAGCTCGCCCATCAACTGGCCGTACAAATTGTGCGATTCGATATCGCTTCCGGTGGCCTTGCGCCACACGCCCGGCCCGCAGCCGGAGATCGGGTATTTCCCGAGAAGTTCGAAACCGCTGATCAACCCCTGGATGCGGCCCTGGCCGGAAACCTGCGCGTTCGAAGGACCAACTTCCGGGTTGACGATCGTTTCAAATCGCGTCTGCAAGTATTCGGGCATCGCCGCGAACGCCCCGCACGCCAGCGCCACTCCCAGGGCCAGGAACGTCGCGCGCCGCTTGCTCATCAAGCAGACCATGAAGCCCCAGGCCACCAGACCAAGGAGCGACGAACGTGAGCCGGTCATCAGGATGCATAGCGAGGACAATCCCACGTAACCCGTCAAAAACGCCCTGAAGATTCGTTGAGTGGCCGTCAACCAAAACATGCGCACGAACGGCAGAGCGAAAACGATGCTGGCGCCGAAGCTGTTCGGATCGCCCAGGGTCTTGTCGACGCCGATCAAGCGGGCGATGCCCATGCGGAAGGTGTGCCGGCCGTTTTGGAACTCCCACAGCGAGTGCAGCATGTACAAGGTCATAATCGCCAGGAACGCGATCAACAGTTTTCGCAACTCGTTCGGCTTAGTGACCGCCGTCGAGACCAAGCTGTAGAAGACGACGATCTTGAGCCAATCCTCGACGACCGGTTGCCCCAGGTCCGACCACGGGCTCAGTATCCAGGCGAACAGCACCGCCGAGCAGAAGCCGATGATGCCGACATCAAGTCGTGTGGGTTGCAAGCGTTTGCCGGGACAGAAGAGCCAGATGGCGGCGGCGGCCAGGATGTAGACGCGTTCGACGTGCATTTCACCCAGCGCCGGCCAGATCTCGAACGGCCGGTGGATGAATAGGAACATGTAGCCGATCAGGATGTATAACATGACCCGGGACTCCCCCTCGTCCTTGAAGCCGGAACCCGCATGAGCGCCGCGTACATTGGCCGACTGGCCCCGTCCCCCACGGGTGCCCAGCACGTCGGCAACGCTCGCACCTACTTGATCGCCTGGCTGGCCGCCCGTCGCCACGGCGGCCGCGTTGTCCTGCGCATCGAGGACATCGATTCCCCGCGCGTCAAAGCCGGAGCGGCCCAGCAAGCCATCGACGATCTTCGCTGGCTCGGCCTAGACTGGGACGACGGACCCCATGTTCAGACCGAGCGCTTGGCCCACTATGAGAGCGTATTTGCCGATTTTCGGCAACGCGAATTGGTCTATCCGTGCACGTGCAGCCGAACTGATATTGAAAATGCCGCGAGTGCTCCTCACGCCGAGCACGAAGGCCCCGCCTACCCCGGCACCTGCGCCGGCCGCCGTGCCGCCGACGCCGCCAAACTCGGCGACCGCCCCTACGCCTGGCGCTTCCGCGTCACCGATTCGCCATCATTTATCGATGGTTTCCGCGGCGAAACGCACTGCGATATCCGCCAAATCGGCGGCGATTTCGTGGTCTGGAAATCGAGTGGAACGCCCGCTTATCAACTCGCCGTTGTGGTAGACGACGCCGAAATGGGCATCACCGAAGTCATTCGCGGCGACGACCTGATCCCGTCCACACCGCGTCAAATCCTGCTCTATCGAGCCATGAACCGCACCCCGCCAAAATTCACCCACGTCCCGCTGGTGGTCGGCCCGGATGGGCGGCGACTGGCCAAGCGCCACGGCGACACGCGCCTTAGTGCGTTGCGCGCTGCGGGGGTGAAGCCCGAGACGCTGGTGGGCCTGCTGGCGTGGTCGTGCGGCTGGATTCCGAAGCCAGAGCCAATTTCGGCGCGGGAGCTTGCTCCTCGATTCAACATCAATGCAATTCCGTCGCAGCCGTTTGTACTCATGTCGGAATTGTTGCCAGAAAAGTGACAACGTTTACGTTTCGCGCTCACTTGACGCTTGACGTTGCGAATTGAGATCAGGGTATCGGAAAGAGTCGGACTCTCTCTTGATTTGTTGTTCGCGGGCTCGATCCTACCGAAAACACGTGCGCCGCGTCATCTGTCGGCAACTCAAATTGCGAATCCTCGCTATGGGACATATACGAGGTCGTCGATTCGATATTTGCGTATCTTGGAATGCCCTTCAAATAAATTCCTTCAACCGTCGTGGGTCGAATTCCTTGATCGTTTATCCGCACGTTTCCAATTGCAACGCTGAATTCAGGCATGGACGTCGGCCTTCGGGATTGATCGTGATCGTATACTTCAACGAAACTGCACATCCGATCGCGAAGACTTAGCTCCTCGCCTTGGAAACAGATCTCCCCGACGCAAACCTCTTCATTGTTCGCATGGGCTTTTAGAAAACAGGATAGCCAAGTATGCGGTATACCATTTCGCAATTCGCATTCCATCCTCACCAATCGCAGTGTGTATTTTCCGGTCGTCCAGCGATAGGGAAGCCGAACGCTTGCATGTTCGCCCTCATGGTGAGCTATGTATCGATATCCACGTGTACTCAATCTGACCGAGTCCTTCTCCATGTCGCCCCATCTGGTGAAAATCAATCCGCGACCGACGTTTGTCAGGTAGACGCCAGCCGCTTCTACGTCCGGGATGTTCGTGATGCAACCGGCGTAGAACTTGGATTCGTTGATTATCCCGGATATTGGAACGATGAAGATCTTTGCTGAATCCGGCAAGTCATTCATGATGACAAAGTCGACGCTCAGATCTTTAAGAACCAGTTCGCTCGATAGGCTCCAGTGAACTTGCGCCAAATGCCAAGGAAGGCTCGGACCCTCGGTTCCCACCGTCGTAGCCGTGTTGGGAAACGAATTCCCTTTGTTCCAAATCTGAAGTTCGGTGCGCGACACGGTGGGGCAAAGTGCCACCGCAATAGCGCTTCCAACAATGGCGAATAGGCCCAACAAAGGCGCGACAACTTCAATGCGACGCAAACTCAGACTCCGAAAAACTGTGATCACGAATGGAGACCAACGCCAACTATTCTTGATGCCACGCGAGCGCGAAACGTAAACACGATTATCACGCCGCCTGGCGCATCGCTGTTTGCGCCTGCCACTCGAGTTGCATTGCCAGCCCCTCGTCCAGCCCGACCTTTGCCTTCCAGCCCAGATGCCGCGTCAATTTCGCTGTGTCGGCACAAGTCGAGCGTTGGTCGCCGGGTCTTGCGGGTTCGCGCGTTATCGTCGCCTTGCGGCGCGTGAGCATTTCAAGTTTGTGGATGATGTCCCAGACGCTCGCGGTTTCGCCGCCGCCGATGTTGTAGGTCTCGCCCGGCAGCGTGTTCATGCTCATCACGGTCGCTTCGATGCAATCGAAAATGTACGTGTTGCCGCGAACTTGCTGGCCGTCGCCGAACACAGCGATGCCGCCGCCGGTCAACATCGCCTGAATGAACTTGTGGTAACCCATGTCGGGCCGTTGCCGCGGGCCGTAGACGGAGAAATAGCGCAGCACCGTGAGCGGGAGGCCGATTTCCTCGGCGTAGGCCCGGCAAAGTTGCTCGGCGGCGAGCTTGGTCACGCCGTAGGGCGAAATGGGCCGCGTGGGCAGCGTTTCATCGCCATTCGCGAAGCGGCCGTAAACCGACGAGGTCGAAGCATAGACGAACCG
>JBGQCZ010000318.1:0-6478 GCA_041495645.1 Gemmataceae bacterium
CCAGGTGAACGTACCGTTCGTCTCGTGATGCACGGTCGTGGCAATTTCATAGCCGTACATCGGTTTGCGGCCGAGCAGCGAGAGAATCAGCAGCGACAGCGTGCCTTTCAGAAGTTCCGTGTCCATGAGCGGCCGTGAGCATAGGAATTCGATACATCGAATTCCTATGTACTACCTCGGCAAAGTGCGCGTGTCAAGAGGCCCGCTTCGGATTCACGCTGATTTTGCAGACTATGAGAGCTGAAATCGGCGCGCTCAACGGCGTTCGCGGCCATGTTCCAAATCGAAGACCAGTCCGGCTATTTGCGCGTCGAACCAGTCGCGGAACATTTTGAAGGTGCGGTGCTTGGGCCAGCTCGCTTCGTCGCGATGTCACGAATCCAATTCCTCGGCGAAGATTGCGGCGAAGTGTCGTTGCAGCACATCCTCCGGCTATTCGCGTTCGCCCGTCTCGGTCAAATAGAAGGTGCCGAAATCGTTGGCTCGAACTTCGACCGGCGGCGCGTCCTCTTCGATCGATCGGGCCCAAGCCAGATACGGTTCCTTGGGATGAACGATGATCGCCACACGATCAATCAGGTCCATCGGAGTGTCCTCCACACCGCCTCAACTCATGTCGACCAACATTGTAAACATTTGTCCACTATTGCGCGCTCGTTCCGCGTGGACGAGGGCGCAATTCAAGATTTGTGCCGTGGTCCTTGCCCGAGGCTATTTCAGACGCAACTGCCGATAAGGCAATAAGTTAAGCAACGACCGCTGAATGCGGCGCGCGGACATCTATATATATTGGATGTAAATATCTTAATGGCAATCAGTTAGGCATGCAAGTGCCGGGAGGGTGTAACCAGATTCTCTGGGGGTTCCTGGGCGGCTGTTTTCATACGTCCAGGGAAAAAAACGCTGTTGTCCGCCCCGGCCCCCAGAGAATCTGGTTACACCCTGCCGGGACATGAGTGGCAACCCTCGAAGTGTGACGCGCGCGGAGTGAGCTGAACGCCGACCGAAATGGTCGGGTTTGCCGTAATAGGTCGGTACAATTTCCGCTTCGGCCCTCTTGCTGGCACTGGGCAGAATCCCCATAATTCCTTTTACCTTCGAGTCACGCCGCCGAGCAGCCGCCGGAGTGGGCTGCTCTGTTTCGTTTTGTCGGGAGCGTTCGCCATGGCCGAGTTCATGCTGTTGAAAGCCCAACCGCGCGACCAGTTCGGGACCGCCAATGCCCGTCGCTTGCGCCGCAAGGGCATGTTGCCCGCCGTGGTTTACGGACACAAAGAAGCCCATCTCGACGTCGTGCTCACGCGCGACGATGTCGAAAAGGTCGTGAAAAAAGGCGCCCACATCGTGGACCTGGAAGCCGGCGGCAAGACCGAAAAGGCCCGCTTCCGCGAATTGCAATGGGACAGCCTCGGCAAGGAATTGGTGCACGTCGATTTCATGCGCGTCAGCAAAGACGAGCGAATCGTCGTGCCGGTGCGCATCGAGCTTCGCGGCATCGCCCCCGGGATTGCCGAAGGCGGCGTGCTCGATCAGCCGATTCACGTGTTGCAGGTCGAATGCCCGGCACTCGAGATTCCCGACAACATTCGCGTGACGGTGGACAAGCTGAAAATTGGCGATGCGATCCACGTCAAGGAATTAACATTGCCGGCGGGTGTGGTGGCGAAGGCCGATCCGGATGCGGTGGTTGTGCAGGTGAAGGCGCACAAGGAAGAAGTGGTGGCCCCGACCGCCGCTGCGGCCGCACCGACCGCCGAAGGCGCCGCCGCCGCCGAGCCCGAAGTCATCAAGAAAGCACCCAAGGTGGAAGAACCCGAGGAATGACAGAAATCAGAGGTCAGAAGTCAGAGGTCAGAATTGTTGGATGCAGGAGCGATACAATGCTTGGAGTTTGACTTTTGATTTCTGACCTCTGACTTCTGGTTCCTGATGAAAGTGATCGTCGGTCTCGGAAATCCGGGGCCCAAGTATCGCGGCACTCGCCACAACGTCGGGTTCGACGTGATCGAGTATTTGGCGATGGGGCCGGGCGCCGGGCCGTTTCGCTCCCGTTTTCAGGCCCAGGTTGGGGAACTGAAAGAGAGCGGGCAGACCTTGCTGCTGGTCCGGCCCGATACGTTCATGAACCTGAGCGGGCAAGCCGTCCGCCAGTTACTGGACTTTTATAAGCTCTCGCTGGACGATCTGCTGGTCGTCTGCGACGACATCAACTTGCCGCTGGGTAAGTTGCGAGTGCGGGCGAAGGGCTCGCACGGCGGGCATAACGGATTGCGGAACATTCAGGAGCATCTGGGCACGGTCGATTATGCCCGGTTGCGAATCGGGGTGGATGCCCCAACGCTGAAGGACGACGAAGGAACGGTCGATCACGTGCTGGGCCGCTTTCGGCCGAGCGAACGAGCGACGATGGCGGAGGCGATTCAAAAAGCGGCCCTGGCGTCGCTGCTGTGGGCGCGCGAGGGAATCGCCGTCTGCATGAACCGGACCAACGGCCCGGAAGAGACCGAGAAGCCGAAGAAAAAGAAGTCAGAAGACAGAGGTCAGAAGTCAGAGGGGAAGTCCGAGGGCAAAGATCAGCAATCACGCTGACTTCTGATCTCTGACTTCTGACCTCTGCAGCCGATGACCCCTGTTCCCAAGCGAGAGCAAAAAGCAATGGCCCGACGCATGTACGAATTCATGTTCCTGTTCGACTCGAGCAAGACCTCCGGCGACGTGCCCGGCGCGGTGCAGGCGTTGCACACGATGTTCGAGAAGTACGGGGCGGAGATCCTGGCCAGCCGGCCCTGGAACGAGCAAAAGCTCACCTACCCGATCCGGCACCAGAAAAAAGGCCTGTATTACCTCATCTACGTGCGCTGTGAATCGACGAAAATTCACGAGATCGAAGGCGACCTGCGGCTGAACGAAGTGCTGCTGCGCTATTTGACGGTGGTGATCGATCCGAAGTGGGAACCGGAAATGCTGGCCGTGGCCAAGGACGAACACGCCTTGGCCCTGCAAATTGGCCACAACGAAGAGGCGATCGAATCGAACGAAGGCGGCTACGAGGGCGGTCCGCGTCGCAGCGTTCCCGATGAGGTCATGAAGGATTGACGGGCGAGCTGGCGCGGTAGAAATCTGGAGAATTCTGGGCTGCTGGTATTGAAGGTCGATGGCAGACAAATGTATAGTATGGGGAGCGGCGAGCCGTTTCCCAAACTTAATTCCCGCGCTCCATATTCGCCGCCATGGGGGAGCGCACAGCCCAGGAGGCCATCATGGCTAATCTCAACAAGGTGATGCTGATCGGTCGGATGACTCGCGATCCAGAGATGCGCTCGTTCGGCAACGGCGGACGGGTGGCGCATTTCGGCTTTGCCGTAAACAACAGGAAGAAGAACGCCCAGACCGGCGAATGGGAAGACGACCCCGTTTTCATCGACTGCGATGCCTTCAACCGGGGTGAATTTGGGAAGCTGGCCGACACCATCGAAAAGTACTTGCGAAAGGGTTCGCAGGCATACCTGGAAGGCCATCTGAAGCTTGATCAATGGGACGACAAGACCTCAGGCCAGAAACGATCGAAGCTCAAAATGGTCGTGGACGCAATGCAAATGCTGGACGCGCGGCAGCAGGACGGCAGCGGCGCTCCAATGCGGTCATCGGCCCCGGCATCACAAAGCAACGGCCCGAGCATAGATCCCGGCCCGAGCGACTACCACGACGCCCCAGCTGAAGTTCATTCCGGCGGCGGCCAGGATGGCGATATTCCGTTTTGAAGTTTGAATTAGTCCGTTCCGTTTACGTTTCGCGCTCGGCACTTTCAGCGTGCGCGAAACGTAAACGGGATGAATTTCAATCGAAGAGACCGAACGATGTCCACGAAAACGAAGCGCCTGAAGATTGCCAAGACCCCCAGCGGGAATATCAAGCTGGTCTTGATCGAGGATGTCATGTACCTCGGCAAACAGGGCGATCTGGTCGAGGTGAAGCCCGGCTATGCCCGCAATTACCTCGTGCCCAATAGCCTGGCCACCGTACCGACCGAGCACAACCTCAAGCAACTGGATCGCTACAAGGATCGCGTGCAAAAGGCCCGCGAAGCCAGGATCGCCGACCTCAAGGTGCTGGCCGAGCAGATTCAACGCGTCAACGTGTCCATCGAGTCGAACGCCAACGAGGAAGGCCACCTTTACGGCTCGGTCGGTCCCGCCGAGATCAGCAAAGCACTCAAGGGCCGCAACCTCGGCGTCGAGCCGGAGATGGTGCGGCTGGAAGGCGTGATCAAGGAATGCGGCCTCTACGAGGTTACGTTGCAGCTCGGCCACGAAATCGAAACGAAAGTTCAAATCGCCGTCGTGCGCCTGGTCGAAGCGCCAAAGAAGTAGCCTTGAACGATTACGCGGCACACGGAGGCAGCCATGTCGGATCCCGGACTGGATCGCGTGCCGCCGCAACATCGCGAAGCCGAACGTTGCGTGATCGGCAGCATGCTCCGCGACAACGCCGTCATTCCCGACGTCATCAACATCATTCAGGTCGATCATTTCTATTTCGACGCGCATCAGAAAATCTATCAGGCCATCATTCTGCTTCATGACCAGGGCAAGCCGGTCGATCTGGTGATCCTGGCCGAGTATCTCAACACGCAAAAGCAATTGGAGGACGTGGGCCGGGCCGCCTATCTGGCCGAGCTGTGGGACGCCGCCCCGACCGCCGCCAACGCCGAACATTACGCCCGCATCGTTCGCGAAAAGGGCATTACGCGCAGCCTCATCCATGCCAGCACCGAAATTCTGCGCGACGCCTACGATCAATCGCAACCGGCGGACGAACTCTTGGCCAAAGCCGAGCGCCAGGTGCTCGAAATCGCCGAGCTGGGTGTGAGCGGGCAGACCGTTACACTGATCGATGCCCTCGACGAAGCTTATGCCCGTATTGATGCGCGCGCCCTGCGCAAGCATAGCGCCGTCAGCGGCGTGCCGACTGGATATGTCGATTTGGATGAAATGACTGCCGGGCTGCAACAGAATGAGCTCGTCATTCTCGCGGCTCGGCCCAGCGTCGGCAAAACCTCGTTTGGCTTGAACGTCATCCGGCATGTCGTTGTCGAGGAACACCTGCCGGTGTATTTCGTCACGCTCGAGCAATCGCGGATCGAAATCGCCGAGCGCTTGCTGTGTTGCCAGGCCAAGGTGGATAGCCACAAGTTGCGCAAGGGGCATCTTGGCAGCGACGACATGAACAAGCTGGTCGAGGCCGGCGACGTATTGCGGCAGGCGAAGCTGTTTATCGACGACACGCCGGGACAGAGCATGCTTCGCATCGCCGCCAACGCCCGCCGCCTGTACCGCCGTCACGACATTCGCATGGTCGTGATCGATTACCTGCAACTGATCGACCCGGAAAACCGCCGCGATCCGCGCCAGGAGCAAGTGGCGCAGATTTCCCGCCGACTGAAATTCTTGGCCCGTGAGTTGAAGATTCCGGTCATGGCCCTGGCGCAGGTCAATCGCACCTCGGAAGACCGGCAGGACCATCGCCCGCGCCTTGCCGATCTACGCGAAAGCGGATCGATCGAGCAGGACGCCGACACCGTGATGATGCTGCACCGCCCCGGACGCTTCGACGGCGCTCAGGAAGACAACGTCATCGAAGTCATCGTCGCCAAGCAGCGCAACGGCCCGACCGGCGAAGTCACCCTGGCCTTCCTCAAGCAGTTCATGCGCTTCGAGAATTACGCCGTGGGCGATTCGTTCGGGATTTCCTGACACAGCGCCACTTCGCATTGTCCGCATCGGCAATCGCGTTACAATCGGCACCATGGCGAGCGAGTTTCTCTACCGCGTGGGCTCGGGGCACGACACGCATCGGCTCGGCCCCGGCCGCCCGCTCATTCTCGGCGGGGTGCACGTCGAGCATTCGCGCGGGTTGATCGGTCATTCCGATGCCGACGTGGTGCTGCATGCGATGACCGACGCCCTGCTGGGCGCTGCCGGTCTGGGCGACATCGGCGATGTCTACCCCGACACCGACCCAAAATGGAAAGACTCCGACTCACGCTTGTTCCTGAGCGAAACCCTTGCGAAGCTGAACCAAGGCGGTTGGAACGTGGTCAATCTGGATGTGACGATCTTCGCCCAGGAACCAAAACTCGGTCCGGTGAAAGCCGCGATCCGTGCCAATCTCGCGAAGTTGCTCGGCTTGGCGCTCGAATGCGTGAACGTGAAGGCCAAGACCGGCGAGCAGGTCGGCCACATCGGCCGCGCCGAAGCGATCGGCTGCCACGCGGTGGTCTTGATTGGAAGGACAAGAGATTGATCCGCAGACAGTTTAACCGCGACGCGGAGTCTTCGGAGCGGCGCGCGCCCGCCCGCGCGCGCCCCACCGAAAACACCCCCGCCCGCGTAAAAAGTCAGCGGCTCAAAAAAATTTGCATACAAAAAATAACACCCCGAGGCACCCCAACCCATAGGCGCCGCCCAAGTGGCCGCCC
>JBGQCZ010000319.1:0-6454 GCA_041495645.1 Gemmataceae bacterium
CCTTCAATCGCCGCTGGAGCGCCTCAATATAGCTGATCTGCTTGAAGCGCGTGGTTCCCGCCTGCACCGTGAGTTCGAAGGCGGCCATTTCCGCCGTGCCTAGCACAGCCCCTGCTTGCTCCATGCGCCGTAGCGCCGTGTCGTGATCGATCGCGAAACGCCCGCCGACCGCGTCCACCGGCACGAACACGCGAAAACCGCGGGCGAGCAAATCGAGCACCGTCTGCATCACGCAAACATGAGTCTCGATGCCGGCGACGAGAATGGTAGTGCGGCCGCTGATGCGAAAATCCTCCAACACTGAAGCAACGGCGCAGCAACTGAACGCCAGTTTCTCGGGTAATGGCGACGGAAGTTTGGCCGCCAGTTCAGGAACGGTCGGCCCGAGGCCCTTTGGATACTGTTCGGTGCCTAGCGCCGGCACTTCCAGAATCTTGCAGGCGTCCAACAAAAAAACGATGTTGCGCAAGACGGAATCGGCGTCGCGTATCTTGGGGAATAGCTTTTCCTGCACGTCCACCACAAGCAGGTGCGTGGCGTCGGCCCGAAGACGAAAAGGGGAGGCAATGGTCATCGGCGCAAGTCCAAGCGGGCGTGCATCTCGCGGTTTTTCTACGGCTTCATCGCGTCGATTCAATTGCCGGGCTTGGACAATGCCGCCGCCAACCAATCGAGCCGGGCAGTCGTTTCCAGCCGCTCGTTGGCGTCGAGAGCGACCTGGCCAAAACGGACACGATAGAAAAGATCGGAAATCGAACGCACAAACTGGTTGATTTCGTCGCCCTGTTCGCGCTGATGCAAGACCGGGGAGAGAGAATCCGCGAATTCGCGCGGTGTCTGGCCTTTGGCCGGGCTCCAGCCGCGGCGGGCCAGGATGGCGAGCAAACGGCGATGGAATTCGGTTCCCGGCATCGCCGCCCCGACGCCGGACTTGCCGCGAACGCGCTTCCACAACCATCGTCCGAGCAAGAACGACGACAACATCGCCACAACCGACACCAACGACACCGCGATTCGCGCGCGAAATCCCTCGGCTGACGACGCGAGCAGGACGCGCCGAAAAGCAGCCCACCCTGCTTTGGCTCTCTGCCAAAGGTTGTTAATGATCTCGTCTCGGTTGTCCGCGTTGTAGTTAAGAATCAGATCTTTGAACGTCCGCCGCCAATCGATTCCCGCCGACCACCAGCGGCTGCCGGCCGCGTTGGCTTCCGCGGCCGCGTCGCTCGGTGTGCCGTCCACCACCAGCCAGTGCCAGGTTGGAGGACCGGCGAACATGCCGTGCGCTGGGCCGGCTTCGCGTTGCGGAACCAAAACCTCGACCCAACTATGGGCATAACACTGGCGAACGTCGTAGTGGCCGTCGCCGCGCGAATCCGCCCCGCGATAGCCCAGCACGACCTGACACGGAATACCCTGCGTGCGCAACATCAACGCCAAAGCCGTTGTGAAGCGGTTACAGTGGCCGGACTTCGTGTTGTAAAGGAAGTCCTCGACCGGATCGATCTTGGAGTTCGATCGCTCCAGACTAAGCGAATAGGTGTATTCGCCCGATCGGGCCAGGTGTCCTTCCAAGGCGCGGGCGACTGCTTCGTAATGCTGCGCCTTTACTTCTCTTACTTGCCCCGGCCCTTCCCAGCCGTCTTCGATCGCGTCACGCGGCAAGTTGCCTTGTGCGACAAGCCGTTCCAGCAACCGGTCAGTCCAGACCTTCAAGTTCGGGAGAGGCGGCGCCGTCTTGCGGCCCGCAATATCATAATTCTCGATGTCTCGCAACGGATGGCCGAGGTTGTTGGGTGGCGCAGGCACGGCGACTTGGCGATAGCGGGTTTTCCCAGGAACGATTTGCTCCCGGAGGCGCAATAATCCGTCGTTTTCCTGCGCGAAAGGCCGCGTTCTGCCATTCGGCTGCAATTGCAGAACCGGAAGTGCCTGCCCATCGGGATAGAAAATCGGAGCGGCGAGAAACGGAATTTGCCCAATTTTCGATTTCACCGTAAAGGTCAGTATGAACTCGTCTTCTCGATTCGACGTTGGCAGATTGTCGTTGACGCCAAGTGTGTCTTCGGTGGAGGTGGGCACAGTCGCCGTCGCGATCATTGCGACGCCGATCGTTGGAACTCGCGGCGGCGGGAACCGCAGCCAAGCGCCCTCTCGATACGTCCGAAAAAACGGCCCACGCCAGCGCTGGTCGCCCGGTAAGTCGGTCTTCGGCTCCCCATGACGATCCTCGACGTACACTTCGAAGGCGACTTCGGGGTCCAATGCCAGCGTTCCCGTGCGGTTCAAATCGATTGACTGCTCGTCCGATTGCCCGGAATCCAACTTCCGTGTCTTGCTCGGCAACTGCCAAATCTGCTCTGTTCGTGGCATCGTGAAAAAGCCAATCAGTGCCAGGGTAAGAATAGGCATCGTCCAGTTCAGCACCTGACGATGGCGCGGAAACTCAACCGAGTCACCGGCGCTGCCCAGCCGCTCGCGATACAGGTAGAACAATGCCAGGCACCACAGCGCGGAAACCAAATACGCCATCATCATCAGCACGAAATAGAAGTCGTCCGCCAAGGTACAGCCGAGACCCACGCATACGAGGGCGATCAATTGCAGGCCCCAGTGATCGTCGATTGTCTTGGGCCGCAGCAACTTCGCGACGAACAGCATCAACATCACCGGTCCGGCCACCGGCACCATGCTGGTGGGAAAGGGCAACGTGTTGAGCAAGCTGTCGTCGGAACGGTTCAATTGCCAGTAAATCCAGGAACCGGCGCTCACCGCGATCGCCAATCCCATCAAATTGGCAAGCCAACTTGACATCGACCATCGGCCTTCCAGCGCAAAGGCAACGATCATGAGCGAACCCAGGACCGCGGCCACCGGACCAAGTTCGGGAACCAATTCGAATTCCGACCAGACGAGGGCCGCCGCCGCGAGTGCGTAGGTCAAATAGGAGGAGACAATGAACAGGCGCATAAGTCGCCGGGGCGATGATGCCGATGCTTCCACAGGCGCACCTCCTTCAAAGCCCGCCGAACTCTCGATCCCCTCGTCAGAGTGTTGCCGGGGCCGTCGACGATCGTGATTCGTGATTGAGACCGTCGCGCGGCCGCTCGTAAAAGTCTCGTGCCGTTTCGGGCGTCACGCTGACCACCGGATGCCGGAACACGCCCGCCAATTGGGCGCGAAGAGGTTCATTCGGCCGCGGTGCGATTAGCAAAACCGGCGCGGCGGGGATGAGCGAATCCGCCAGTTTCTCCCGCAACGCGTTCGCCGAAACTTCGCGCTGGCCTTCGACAACGGCCAATGATTGCAACATTTCGAGCGACAAATCATGGGATGTATGTCCGCCGTGAACGATCGGCGTCGCCCCTGCCACGGCCAGCATCAGGTAGTCCTCGTGATGCCGGCACCACTCCCGGCAAATCGTAGCCGTCAGGCTGATCGCCTCTTCCAACACTGGATCGCGGCGAAGCGTGGTGTCCGCGCGCAAATCGAGAACGACCACGAGATTCATCCCCGACGCTTCCTCGAATTCGCGGACCATTTTCAGATTGCGTCGGGCCGACGTTCGCCAATGAATCCAGCGCGGGTTGTCGCCCGGACGAAACGGCCGCAAGCCGTGCAGATCGTCCTGGTGGATCATCGACGGGCGCGCGAACCGATGCAGCCGCGCGTCGTTACGAAGCAATTGCGTCAGCCAGCGACGAAACCGGCGGATGTCCAGTTGCCCGAGCCGCGGCAAAACCAAGCATTCGTTCGGTGACGAAAGATCGGTTTGCCGGCGAGCCAAGCCAAATGGATAGAGACAAACCGCGCGAAGAGGCTCAAGGCGATGAAGTCCGCGTTCCGGGAAAACAGACCTCGCCCGAAGCCGGCGCGTCTGGGCCGCCGGAAGGCGGTCGACGAACCAGTCCAGGTGATGCGACGGTCCAGAGTCTTCAATGTTGAAGCCCGAGGCGGCGCGCATTGAGTCGTTGCTTACTTCGACGGTCCACAACGCGGGTGAACTCGCGAAAATCGGCTCTGTCCAGCAGCGCCGGCCGCTCAATTGTCGGAATTGCCTTCGCGCCAACCACCAATTCAAAATGACGACGGCCACCAACGCGAATGAGAGAAGGATGAGGAGATTGATGCCCTTGAACCAGCCGACGAGCATCGTGGCGATGGCCGCCAGCAGCACCATGCGGCCCTCGCGCGGGATCAGTTCTTTGAATCGTTGCCACATGTGTGACCAATCCGGGTCAGGTCGGCACTGCGGTTCGGTCAAGAATCCCTTGAACGACGGCGATAGCCGAAGTATCACGGCCCCCTTGCCGCATCCCATGGGTCAGAATTCGATGCGACAACACGGACACCGCCAGCCGCTTAATGTCGTCGGGGACGACGTAATCGCGTCCTTCGAGCAACGCCGACGCCTGGGCGGCGCGGTACAAGCCCAAAGCCGCGCGTGGACTGGCGCCGAGCGCGACCTCGCTTTGAGTTCGCGTCGCCTGAACCAAATCCAGCAGGTATCCCGTCAACGATTCGTCCACCCGCACCTTGCGCACGGCATGCTGAAGCGACACGACTTGAGTGGACGAAAGCACCGGGCCGAGGTGATCCACCGGTTCACCCTCGCGATGGCTGACCAAAATCTCGCGTTCGGCTTTGCGGTCGGGATAGCCGATTTGGAGGCGCATCAGGAAGCGGTCTAATTGGCTCTCGGGCAGGGGGTAGGTGCCCTCGAACTCAAATGGGTTTTGCGTGGCCAGCACCAAGAACGGCGGGCCCAACTGATGTGTCACGCCGTCGACGGAAACCTGGCGGTCGCTCATCGCTTCCAACAGGGCCGACTGGGTTCGCGGGGTCGCCCGGTTGATTTCATCCGCCAGAATAACTTGGGCAAAGAGCGGTCCCGGCTGAAAGACAAACGTTCCCGACTGCTGCTGAAAAACGCTGGTGCCGATGAGATCGCTGGGGAGCAAGTCGGGAGTAAATTGGATGCGATGAAACGTACAACTCAGACTTCGGGCCAGTGCTTTGGCCAATAGCGTCTTGCCAACGCCCGGCATGTCCTCGATGAGAACATGCCCTTCGGCCAGAATCGCCACCAACGATAGGCGAATGAGGTCCGGCTTGCCAAAAAGCACGTCGGCGATGTTCTTTCGTAATCGTTCCAGCAGTGCCGACAACTCCGTTGGCGTGAAATGCTGGCCGGCGTCGGGAGGCGCGTGATTCAAGCCCATGGTTCCTCGCTCGTGATGCGTCACATGGATTCGATTCTAGGTGGGCATTCCATAGCCGCCATTCGATTTCTCAACGATTCTTAATCTTTGAGCGCCGCAAAAACGGTCTCCCTTGCAACGGTCCAAATCCCAGCCGATCGGCTAGGATAGTCGTTGCTTGTTGATCGCACGTGGGGATCGTGTCGTGACGGATCGAGTCGCGCTCAGCCAGTACCTCTTGAACGATGGCCGGCTCGCGCCGTTGGAGCCCGACCTTGTTTGCCGTTCTCTGTTTGCCGCTACGGAGAGGTCTGGCCGGCCCGACGCCTTTCTCGCCCGCGAATTGACGGACGGTATCGTGTTTTTTCTGAGCGAGGAAGTCGGCGGCTCGACTCACACGGTTGGAGAGTTGTCCGAGCTGATCATCAAATGCGTGCGCGAGTTAGGGCATCCGATGCTGGCTCAGCGACTCGCGGAACACACCGATAGCCTTTTGGCTTTGGTGCTGTCCGCGCCAACCGCTAATACGAGCGTTGCCGCCGAAAAGTTCACCGGACTTGAAGACGTTTCCTTGACGTCTGTCTTTCCTCGCGATGTCGTTTCGGTTCATCGTGACGGCCTGTTGACGCTCACCGGGTTGGCGCAGCCTTTTCAGCTAGCAGGCTCGGCGCTTGGTCAAGGGACCGGGGAGGAAATCGCCGCTGCGCATGAGCACACCGGCGGATATGTAGCCATCGATGGCCCGGAGTTTGGCCTTGCGGCGCTGTCCGGAGACTGCGCAACGCTGGCTAAGGCTTATGTCTCCGAACTTCAAACTGGTCTGAGCAATGCCAACCTGCATGCCGTCGTCAATCTGAACCAATCCGATCCGCCCGCTTGGGCGGCGCGTTGGCGCAAAGGCCCGCTTTTCGTATCGCTTGGGAATAGCCCGGATACCGCCCGGCTGCAGGAAATGGCACAGGCCCTTGCTCGCGTTTTGCTCGTTGGCAACGTTGACGTCTTCTGGCATCTTTCGGGCCCGGATTTGCAACCGGAGAACCTGCCCCGCTTGCTCGAAGTCAATCGCCTCGGAGCTCACAACTCGCGACTCACATTTGTTCTGGATCGCTCCCGCTACCCGCAATCGCTCGCGCCCGGACTTTCGCGGCAAAAGCCGGTGGTTCTCATGTCGGTCGGCGTGGAGATGAATCGGTTGGCTCAACAAATATCGCCGCTAACTCCCGACCGATTTCTGGGAAAACTCGGCACACTCGCAC
>JBGQCZ010000320.1:0-6437 GCA_041495645.1 Gemmataceae bacterium
AAGCTGTTTTGAAGAACAAGAACTCACCGCAGAGTGCGCAGAGAACGCGGAGAAGTAATCGATTAATTCTCCGCGTTCTCTGCGCACTCTGCGGTGAGTTTTCCGATCACCGATTCACCACGTTTCGCAGTGGAATCCCCAACAGCGCCTTGCGGCAGGATTCGGCGCCTTTCGTGCGCATGTCCATCAAGCCTTCTTCGGAATAGAAGGCGGCGTGTGGGTTGACGATGAGCCGGTGATGGGCCGGGTGCGCGGGGTCGCGCCAGGCTTTGATGAGCGGATCGTCGGCAGCGGGCGGTTCGGTGGCCAGCACGTCGATGCCGGCGCCGGCGAGGCGGCCGGACGCGATGGCATCCGGAATCGCCGAGGTATCGACAATCGCCCCACGCGCCGTGTTGATCAGAAACGAGCCCTTCGGCATCTGTTCGATTTCCTTGGCGCCGATGAACTTCTCCGTCTCCTTCGTGCGCGGACAATGCACGCTGATTACAAACGCCTGCTTCAACAATTCGGACAGCGTTTCGACGCGGCGGATGCCGAGCGACTTGTCGTAGCCGTCGGGCTTGTACGGATCGAAAAATACCACATCCATGCCGAGCGCTTTGGCCCGCAGCGCCGCGGCCGTGCCGATCCGGCCCAGACCCACCACGCCGAAGACCCGCCCGCGAATTCGATGGACCGGCGCGGCTTGCGAGTACATCCACGGCCCGAGATCGGCGCGCAACCGCGAATTCAACACGTGAATTCCGCGGGTGAGCGCGAGCATGAGGCCGATCGCCGAATCGGCCACTTCCTCGGTGCCGTAGTCGGGCACATTGGCCACGTCGATGCCGCGCGAGCGGGCATAGGCGAAATCCACATTGTCGAAGCCGACCCCGCAGCGAACGATCAGCTTGCAGTTTCTCAAGCGGTCAATGGTGGTACGAGAAAACGTGATGCAATGGTAGATCATGAGCGCGTCGGCATCTTCGACCTTGCCGGCGAGTTCGGACTCGTGGCTTGCGTTGCAAGCGACCACGTCGGCGATTTCGCCCAGGACTCGGTGCTCGGGAGCGAGATCGTCGGGAATGAAATCGGTGATGACGACGCGAAAGCGGTGGGACACGGCACTCGTTCTCCGATCGAGGTTTTGTAAATCTACGACCGCGCAAGAAAAAAGCCCGCGACTTCCTGAGCGCGGGCTCCTTCCGATCATGGTGACGCTGGTTCAGGCAGTTGCCTGTGATTCCGGCGAATTCTTGGCGAGTCGGCGGCGGCGGATTCCGTAACCCACCAGGCTGATCAAGCCCATGCCGCCCAGGATTACGGATGGTGGCACGGGGACCATTGGCGTGCGAACGATTTGGTCCTGCGAGCCGGCCGAATCCAAAACGATGAGGTTGTCTTCGAACGTGCCTTGGCCGTCCAAAGCGTTAAGCCAACTCTGAGCGAGATTAATGGCGGCGTTATTGTTCGGTGAGGAGTCGGCCGTGTAATTGCCCGTCGACAGGTTCAGGCTTCCGGAGTTCTCGTGAACGATTTCCCACAAGCCGAGCTGGAAGGCAGCCGCGGTCGTGGCGTTGCTGCCGGCATTGGCGAAGTTCTCGCCGAAGTATTCCCGAAGGCGCGAGGTCTGCGTGTCGGTATAGCGAGGTTGCAACGGTGTGAACGTGAAGGTCGTGCTGGCGGCTACGCCGACGTTTAGTTCGACGCAAAACGACTGGAATGCAGAACCGAGGAAAGTCGTGTTCGGATTGACGTTGGTCCAGTTGAAATAGCCCGCCGAGATGTTCTTGAATGGAACACCGTCAAGAGTGACGGAGACGGTTTCGCCTGGGCCTACGCCCGCGAAATCGGCGGAAATGGTCTCGGCGTGAGCGGCCGCACCTGACAAAGCCGCGACAATCAATGCCGCAATGGCAGAGCGGGCGGAGTTGAACATCAAGAAGTTCCGCACGGACATACTCCAATCAATGAAAACCAAGTCGTCGCACCGGCGGCCGGGAGGGGGACCGGCCTGTGGGGCGTGGCGAAGCACAATCTCTTAGCATTCAGCATACCAAAACTCCAAGCTTGGTTATTGTCTCCCGGAAGTGTCTTGTTTTCAAGGAAATCCCATTGAGAATTGTTCCCGGAGACATTCGACGAACAACAGAATTGTTACCGAGACTTTACATGTGTTTCGATTTGTTTGCGCGCGGCCGGAATGCGGGCTTGCTGTCAAGCGCCTGCGGCTGAGCTTGGCTGTCGCGCACTTGGGTAGGCTGGCCGGGCAAGAAGACCATAGGCACGCATCTTCTTATACAGCGTGACGCGGCTGATGCCGAGCGCCGAGGCGGCACGAGTGCGGCAATAGGCCGCTGCTTCCAACGCCCGCAGGATCGTGGAGCGTTCCGCCGTCTCGCGTGTTTGCATCAGTGTGCCCGCGGACGAGCGAGGCGAATAGACTGGCTCGCAGCGGTTCTGCACGAGCGGCGACAAGTTCTTTACCACCAGCTCCGGGCCAATGCTCAGCAAGACCGCCTGCTGGATCACGTTTTCCAATTGCCGGATGTTCCCGGGCCATTCGAAGGCCTCCAGCACCCGGATCGTCTCGGGGTGAATGCGCACCAGGTCTTTGCGGAACTTGAGCGCGAACCGAGCCACCAAGCCGCGCACCAGCGGTTCGATGTCGTGAACTCGTTCGCGCAGCGGCGGCAAATGGAACGAGACGACATTGAGCCGGTAATAGAGGTCACGGCGGAACGTACCGTCGTCGGCCGCTTCCTCAAGGTTCAAATTGGTGGCGGCGATGATGCGGGCTTGGCAAGTTTGAGTCTCATTGCTTCCGACCGACTCGAACTCTCCGCTCTCCAGAACGCGCAAGAGGTTCGCTTGATGCTCCAAGCCCAACACGTCGATTTCGTCCAGCAAAAGCGTGCCTGATCCGACCGCGGCAAACTTGCCTACTTTGGCGGCGTCGGCCCCGGTGAAGGCGCCTTTGGCGTGGCCAAAAAACTCGCTCTCAATGAGATTGGGCGCCAAAGCGCCGCACGGGACGACGAGGAAACGCTGGCCGGATCGCGGCGAGCAGTCATGAATGAGCCGGGCGAGAAATGTCTTGCCGGTTCCGGTTTCGCCGTCGAGCAATACGGTGACGTCGTGGGCGGCGGCCAGGGCCAATTGTTCGGCCATCGGCGCCAGCGACGGCGTGTGGGCCACGAGTCGCCTGGCGATTCGTTCGGCTACTGTTTCCCGGGCGGGATCGAAGAAACCGAGTCCCTGGTTGGCGTTCGAGTGAGTTTCAAGTGTCGAGATCAGATCCTTCCCGTCGTTCCAAAACCGGCGTTCCGCCAACTGCCCTTCGAACCCGTCGAGCGCGTTCTTGATGCCGGCGGTCGGGGTCTCGATCAGCACGAGCCGTGGGTTGTAATGGAGCAGTTGCAATTCCTGCAGCAGTCCCTTCACAGCGGGCATGTCGCCAGGCTGATTCGCCAACAACAGCACTAGGCCGTCGGTCCCCGGACCGACATGTTGGCGCACGCCGTCGTACCGGCACGTGAGCGGGATCCGATCGTTTTGCCTGCGAACGAGTGCGAGGACCACTTGCACGAACGCAGGGTCGTTGCCCACCACTAGCAGGCGATTCGGCGAAATCATGTCTACCCCAAGAAACGGACAGGCGTGTTCGACGGCGGGTGGCTGAAGAGAATCGACCCGCTGCGCTGGGGCGCCGCGAATCGGGTGGGCATCTCTGTTAACTTCCCGAAACACCGACGCTAAACTGTAAGTCAGACTTTACAATCGTCAAGTTGAAATGGGGAAAAACGAACTGGTCCGCAAAAATCGGCCGTACACCCTTACGATCCGATCGCGACTCTTTATCACGCTCTGGGCATCGAGCGAATATCGTCACACGCTCAACGGGCCGCGCCGACTGGTTGAATTCGGCGGTCCAGTGTCGGGTATGTTTTGATTTAGCCCCAGCTTGCGGGAGGAATTCTGGTTGTGTACGTTCCTTGCACCGTGATACGATCAAATCAGCCGTCATGGAAAGTGGCAATTTGCGAGGCCAACTCACGTGCGATTCCTAAGGCTCAAGTTCTTGCTCGGAATTTCCTTGATGCTCATGTTTGATTTGTACGTCAGCAGCTACCATCGATTGTCGCGGCGGGGCATGCAGGAGGCAGAGCAATACGGAATGCCGGGAATTCTCTATATGCCTCTTGAAGAAGTCGCGAGAAAACAGGACGCGTCCAGGCACTATCTCTTGGCAACGTTGTATTACCCGCTCAATGAGAT
Source organism: Gemmataceae bacterium (assembly GCA_041495645.1). GTDB lineage: Bacteria > Planctomycetota > Planctomycetia > Gemmatales > Gemmataceae > JBGQCZ01. Next base: position 4,261 of record JBGQCZ010000320.1, read on the forward strand.
CGACCAAGCGCTCTTCGACGGCAAAGGACCAGTGCGGTCCATCATGTTTGGGCTGAGTCGTTGAAAGAGATTCTTGATGATCTTGCCGAAACATCTTTTTTCGGCGAGCGAAAGAGAATTGAGCGGCCTGGGCTAGATGGCGAGCAAGTGTTTTTCGACTTTCGGCGGTAAGGCGAACTGCTGCATTTTGGCCGCGATTGATTCGCCTAGCTGCGGAATCTCGGCCTCGTTCAGGCGGCCGAGTTTTTTTTGCTCGGCGAGCAAGAGATATGGCACGCGGCGTGGATTCAAACCCATCAGTCGGCAGCAGGTCGCGTCCACGGCGGGCAGGTCGTCGCCCATAACCAAAACGCCCATCGGTTTCGCGGTTCCATTCAACGGGCCGTCGCCCTCCATGCCAACGATGCCGTCCACGATGGCCAGGTGCGGCGTCCTAGTCAATGCAATGTCGATGATGCTGTTGGGGATGCCGCGCCAATGCAGTTCATTCTTGGGCCAGCCGTAACAAATGCCGGGCAGGGTACCGAACAGGTTCTTGAGTGACAGGGTCGCGCCGGCCCAATGGTGCGTCTTGAGTTTCGGCATGGAGATGAGCACGTCGCACTCCACGACGGTTTGGGCGAGGTATAGGTAATCCAGCCCGGTGAGCCGGCCCATATTCAGCATCTTCACGGGTTCGTCGTGATTGAGATCGACGAAGGGGACGTTGTGGCGGCGCAGAACTTCACCAAGCCCGCTTTGTTCGACCAGGAATTGGACATTGCGCCAATGGCCGGGTCCCTCCGCAACGATCACTTCGGCGGCGCCTTCGGCCTTGCACAACTCGATCGCCGCTTCGATCACGCGCGGATTGGTATTGATCACCTTGCCGGGGTGATGTTCGACCAGGTTCGGCTTGAGCACGACGCGCTTTCCGGCAAGCGGGACAAGTGCCCGGAAGCGCTCGAATTGTTTGAGCAGGATTTCTTTGAGGTCGGCGTCGTAGCTTGGCGCGGTCGCAATATGAACGCCCGTAGCTAACGGCGGCTGGCGAAAACTGCCAAGCCCGTTCACGAACATCCCGCGAACCTTCGATGAAACACGGCCCAGCAACGACTTGCCGTTTCGCGATTCGGAATTCGTGTGTTTCGATTTCGCAACGAGCGAGGGAGCATCGGCCAGTCGGAACGGGTTCGCGCGGTCGCTGTCGAGTGCGAGAATTGCCAAAGCGAGTCGAACGGGCGGGATGTGCTGCTGCTCGCTCAACGACTTTTGGATGAGTTCGTCGAGCCGCTTCGCGCTCTCGTGTTCGCCGTGCGCCGCAAACGCCAGCCGCGACCAGCCCAAGTGTTCCAGATCGGGCGACGAACCGGCAACTTCGCGCAGATAGCGCAGCGCCGCCGCCACGCGTGGATGATTTACGTCTTGCATGGCCAGCAACATCAGGGCCGTGGGCGTCGGAATCGGTTCCGTCATTCGGCCGAGCACTTTGCGGTTGCCGTAATTCACACCGCCTTCGTCAAAGGCGCGATCGAGGAGCAGGTTCAAGCCCTCGGAGACCTCGCCGCTACTGCCATGCTCGGCCTTGCGGAGCGCCAGACAGGCCCAGGCCGTCGGCTCGACCCAGGAAAAATTCCCCTCGGCCCAGGGCCAACCGACGATCTTGACATCGATGTCGATCATGTCGGCGAATTCGGGATCATCCTGCAGCACACGGCCGCGCATGGCCTTGAGTTTGGCGACGGTCCGTTCGAGATTGGCTTCCGCAAGAGCGGCTCTGGCAAAAAGCGCCAACGCCGTGGGCCATGCGGCCTCGTTTCGGCCGCGCGACAGCCGGTATGAACCATCGGAAGACCCATTTAGCTCCAATGCTTGCCGTGCGGCCGCGATCGGTTGCGCGAAACGTTCCGGTTCCGCCGACAGCGCCAACAATGCCAGGCAGGTCGGTTCGGGATGCGCCGGTTGATCCTTCGAATAACCCCAGCCGCCCTCAGGATGAGCGGCGGCGGCCAACGAATCGCGCAACGAGGCGAGTTCAGACACGACAGGCACTCCCAGAGTTAACTGGAGTGTACCTTATGATCACCGCAAGGAATTTAGGTTTCGAGATTGGTCGAAAACTGAACCAAGGTTCAGAATTCCAGCGCCTCGGGAAAAGCCACGTCAACGACGAACACTTTGCCGTCGCCGATGCGGCC